>OMJJ01000098.1 GCA_900299305.1 bacterium
ATCTGCACAAAGCGCACTCCGCGTTGGAGTAGCCGCCGCGCCACCAAGCACCGCCTACCCATGTCCTCCGTGATGGCACTATCTATTCCGTACAGTTTGCGCGTCGCCTCCGACTCTCCCGAAATATCGAGAACCTCCGGTGCGCTTAGTTGGAGACGGGCGGCGAGTTCATACGCCTGAATCCGTGAGGAGAGGCGGGTATCGCCGGGGTGCTGTTGCAGATGTTGGCGGTTCATCTGGTTTAGTAGTGCCAACCCATCCCGCTCACTCTGCGCGTTGATATAGGGGTTTGCAGGGGGAAAGAGGTCGGAAATAGGGTTTTTCGCGCCTACCGCAACGGTTGTACCCTGTGAAGAGGCGGGTAAAAACCCCGCGCCCCAGTTCGCAGGTCCATTGGGGGGAACCCCGCGGTTGTCGGGTAGCACAACGAAGGTGGGAAGCCTATCGTTTAGGCTTCCCAACCCATAACTCACCCACGCCCCCATACTCGGAAAGCCAGGTAGCACAAACCCCGTCGCCTGCATAAAGGTAGCCGGACCATGAACGTTCGATTTTGCGACCATCGAGGGGATAAAGGCGATGTCGTCGGCGCAAGAGGCGATATGAGGAAGCAGATCGCTCACCCACACCCCCGACTGACCGCGCTGTTTCCACTCCCAGTAGCTAGGAGTCACTACTCCGGGCTTACTCTGGAACAGTTCTACCTTTCCACCGGGGTCGAACGCCTCACCGCGCTTTTTGTGTAGCAGGGGCTTGTAGTCAAACGTGTCTACTTGGCTCGCCGCCCCCGACATGAAGAGCTGTACCACACGCTTGGCTTTTGCTTTGTGGTGTAGCCCTCCGTTTAGTTCGGCGCGTCCCTTACCATAGTGAGGGGTATCTGCCAATACTCCCTCCATGCCAAGCAGGTAGGAGAGCGCAACGCCCCCCAACCCACCTCCGGCTTGCCATAGAAAATCGCGTCTATCCACAGTGTCTCCCTCCTCACAAAGTGCTACAAATCCGACAAGAAGTCAAAAATCTTGTCGTTTACTCCCGGAAGCCCCTCATGTCCAAAATCGGGATAGATGAGTAGGTTCTTTTTTGAGCGGATACGGTTATATGCCGCGAACTGCGTGGAGGGGGGGCATATCGTATCCATCAAGCCTACGGGCATGAGTACTTCCGCCTGAATACGGTGTGCTAGGTGTTGGTTGTCGATATAGCCAAGCCGTGTCCAAATCTCCTCTTCGCGCTCATGCAGGGGGTCGAACTGTCGGAAGAAGGTTTTCAGCTCCTCATACGCACCACTTGCCAAGTCCATCTCCCATACCCGCTTGTAGTCGCACAGGAAGGGGAAGACCGGAGCCGCTTTCTTGATATTTGGTTCCAGAGCCGCACACGCCAGCGTCAACGCGCCTCCTTGTGAACCGCCTGTAGCCCCAACGCGCTCTGCATCCACCTCCGGCATCGCCATCACGATACGGGCAAGTTGGGCGGTATCGAGGAAGATAGAGCGAAACAGCAGTTTTTCCGGTGAGTCGTCCAAACCGCGAATGATATGCCCCTTAAAGGTGGTTCCTTTTACCGTGCCGTTATCTTCCGAAAGCCCACCTTGACCTCTACAGTCCAAAGCCGCTACCGAAAACCCCTGAGAGACGTAACTCAGTTTATCTGCCCACTCGCCGCTATTGCCGGTGTAGCCATGAAACATAACGACAGCGGGGTGTGGGTTGGACGAGTGTTTGGGGCGCAGATACTTAGCGTGTACCCGTGCGCCCCCTACGCCCGTAAAGTAGAGGTGGAAGCAGTCGGCAAAACTCGATTTTAGGGGAAACGGAACCAGTTCAACTTGGGGGTCTATTGCGTGCATCTCTGCAAGGGCTTTGTCCCAATACTCCTCCATATCGTGAGGGCGGGGGTTGCGTCCGCGATACTCATGGAGTTCGTCGAGGGTCATATCAACGAGTGGCATCTTTATCTATCCTTGTCTTGTAGAATGGGGTGATACAATATCGCTTAGGAAGTTCACCAAAAAAGAGAGGGTGTCCTTCTTCTTTATCGCTTTAGTAGCCAGACCTCTGCCACCTGACACCCACGTCCATTCCCGCCGCGCCCTGCCTCCCCTGTCCAACTCAGAAGCAGTTCTCCATTTTGGGTTGCCTTTAGGGGGATGTCGAACTCTAGGGGGCGAGTGGGCTTTGGCTTGGCAATGGGAGGGTGTATCTCGATTCCCTGATTTGCCACAAGCCGTATTTTGCGCTCAAGGCTGTCTCCCCGATAGACAACCCTCAGGCGATAAGAGGCTTTGGTATCTAGTTGGGTGTAGCGCATCTGAAGGGGAGTATCATAGAGGGTCTCGGCGTGCCACAGCCACGAGAGGCGCACCGCCTCCCCCTCGTCGCTACAAAACCCGATACGGGGCGTATCGAACGCGCCGGGGTCGCTACTAAATCCCCCTCCGCTTACAAGGTGAGAACGCCGTGAAGGGTTCGCTAGTTCGTCGTAGAAGCCACCCTCACCGGGGTCTGCCCAGTGTATAATTTTTTCAATCTCTGTATACTGTTTATCGTCGGAATCTAGTTTTCGTATCTCGGCGAACCGCACTTTCAGCCACTTCTGATTGTTCAAGGGTACGTCGATACTATCTAGGTTCGCGCCCCGCTCCACCCCAATCGCCTGATACCGCTCCACGCTCAGTTGCATCCGAATACTCTGGTAGAGAGCCTCTGCCAGTTCAAAAACCCGCGCCCGTAGGTCTTGAACAGGAGGGGTACTTGCCAACGAAAGTATCTTTTCTGCCTCTTTCATCGCTACTTGCGCCCCTATAGTTTTGGCTTCTTTGAGTTTCTCAAGGGCTTGTCTCTCTAAGTCGTTCTCATACAGAAGGCGGCGGTGCAGGTAGGCATCGTAGTAGGCACGGTAAAGACCCTGTTGAAACCGCCAGTTTAGGCGTTCTTGCGGAGTCGCTTTACGCTCCATCACCTGAAACGCTTTTAGGGTCGCCTCTACGTCCTCGTTTTGAGCAAGTGAGCCGCGCCAGTTCTGCTCTAAGCCTAGTAGCCCCTGTGCAAACGGTTCGGTATAGCGGTTACTAATAAAGTAGCGGCTATACTCCTTTAGTATCTGCTCTACGTCCGTGTTTGGCTCCCACCCTAACGCACTCCAAACGATTTTGTTCACGTCGTCATTACACCCTTCCGAGTAGGTAAGAAAGCCTATCGTATCCTTTTGTAACGCCTGAAAGATATGCGCTTGGTCAAGGGGGCGGGGATTGATTCCTTCGCGCCCCTCCGTAAGTGCATACGCCACATCCCAGTTCGGAACGGGGTATTCGCACTGACGCGAGTGGGTAATATCGGGGTAGTGACGAATGGGGTACTGCTTGGGAATCGCCGCCCGTAACCGTGGAAGGCTGAGACGCACCTGCGGACCGAACACGATACCCGTTAGCCATTTGGGGTTCTCTTTGTGCAGAATCTCCAAAAACTCGTCCATCCAGACCTTTGTAAAGCCTTGCGGTGAGACCCACATCTGCGCTTTGGGATGAGAGCGACGCAGAACAGTTGCCTCCTTCTCCAAAAACGCCATAAGGACTTTGGGGGGCGTGTGTCCGGGGTCTCCTCCCGGTACGAAAACCGCGTCTACTCGCGGTAACTTCTGAAACACCTCTCCCCACTCTTTTAGCGACGCTTGTACCGTTTTGGGGTCGGAGTAGTCGCGCTCCATTGCGGGATACCATAGCCACACATCCAGTCCATAATCGTCTAGTAGCCGCGACATCTCTACCATCATCTGCATCGGTGGTAAGGGGAAGTGAGGGCTATCCGCGTCGTCATCCGACTTGGGGGGTATCAGTTCTACCGCATTTGTGCCAAACACCGCCAAGTCGCGAATGTACTGCTCCCACATCGGAACCGACCACGCATCGTAAGAGTTGGTTTTGGGACGATACCCCAACTGATGACCGCGCAGAGGATAGTGAGGTGCGGTAACGACCTTTAGGTTTGTAGCAACCGAGAGGCTATCCCGCTCCATTCTTAGGTTTCGCAGTAGCCGCCCAATTCCGAACAGTATCCCGCGTTCGTCGTTCCCCGTTACGATAACCCCGCCCAGTGAGACATGAATTTCGTAGCCTTCTGGTTTTGCAGTAGGGTGTGTCTCCTTCTGTATCCGAATAGTGGGAGTATCGTGTGGGGGCAGAGTGTGGTAGATAGGGAGACGAAGACGAGTACGTTTCTCTATCTCGTCTACCAACATTGTCACCGCTTTTTCCTCTCGCTTGGAGAGTTTGGGGGGCGTGATAACAACGGCATGGGTAAGAACAAGTACACTCTCTTGGGCGTGGGCAGGAACCATAGCCATAACAAGAGCAGAGAGAGTGAGTACAAAGGAGAGGGCTTGTAGAGTCATGGGGCGTACTTCCCTGTAGAGATAGAGTTTGGGTACAACTACTAACGATTATACGCCAAGCCCTTCTTAAACGCAATCCTGTATTTTGGGCAGGGGAAACGCTTTTTGTCGCGAACTTACTGCTATTCTGAAAAGACGAAGGAATCTATATCTATGTTTTCTGTGCCGGAAGATTTTGCTACCTATACCATTGCACGGGCAGGTAAGGAGGGGCGCGAGTGGATAGCCAACCTACCCGCGTTAGTGGCTAGGCTCTGCAAGCAGTGGAACCTCGTGATTGAAGGGGCGACCATGCACGGGGGCTTGAGCGTTACGATCCCCGTTCACCAACACAAAAGACCCTGCATCCTCAAGGTAGGTTGGGTAGATAGTTCCACAGAGCACGAGGCACTTGCGCTAAAAGCGTGGAACGGTAAGGGGGTGGTGCAACTTTTGGACGTAGAACCCGCAGAAGGGGCGATGCTATTGGAGCGTTTGGATAGCAACCGCTCTCTAAACGCTATTCCGTTAGAAGAGGCACTTCCTATTGCGGGGAGCCTGTTACGCCGCCTTGCCATTCCTGCCCCCGCAGGGTTTCCTCATCTAAAAGAGGTAGGACTACACATCGCCGAAACGCTACCCCAAAGGTGGGAACAGTGTGGTCAACCCCTACCAAGAAGGTTACTCGATAGAGCCTGCCATTTGGCGGGAAGCCTTGCCCCCTTCGCCGATAATCTGCTCGTCAACTACGACCTGATTTTTGAGGATGTGTTGGCAGGAAAACGAGAGCCTTGGTTGGTGGTAGACCCCAAAGTGGTTGTGGGAGACCCTGAGTATGGGGTCGCGCAACTCTTGTGGGTGCGCTTGGAAGCGATGCAGGAGGGCAAGGGACTCGCAACCTATTTCGATACCCTCGTAAGTTCGGCGCAACTCGACCTAGAGTTGGCTCGCCTATGGACAGTGGTGCGTTGTGTGGACTACTGGCTTTGGGGGCTAAGTGTTGGCTTGACAGAAGACCCCAAGCGGTGCAAAGCGATAACGGATTGGCTGATATAACACTTCGCAAAATGATTTGACGAAACCCCTCTTGTTTTGTGTACGATACCGTCACGACTAGAGTGTATTCTCTCTATGCTACAGGGTTGTAGTATGTGTTTCGTCTAAAAATCAAAATGCAGGAGATAACAAAAATGCGCTTTGCCATAACCAGTGTCCAACGTCTTTTGTGGACACTCTTGCTGGTATGCGTTGCGAAAGGTGCGTTTGCACAAAGCCCAAGCATCGCTAGTTACAACCCCTACCATGGTACTGCGGGTACGGTGGTAACCATCAGTGGAAGTAATCTATCCACAACTTCTGCCCTCTACTTTAATGGTGTCCCCTCTACCTCCGTTGTAGTGCAGTCAGATTACTCTGTTAAGGCAACGATACCCGTGGGGGCAACTACTGGACCAATCAAAGTAACCACGTCTTACGGCTCGTATACTGCTGGTTCCAACTTCACTATCGACGGCTCCAGTGGCGGAGGTAATGGAGGCGGTAGCGGTGGCGGCTCTGGAGGTGGTTCCGATTCAGGGGGATTTATCAATCCTCCTGCCATTGACCCTCCCGTGGGTGCGATGGTAGGACATCCACGGATATGGGTACGTCAAGCCGATATTCCACGCCTCCGCAGTTGGGCTGTCTCTACCAACTCGATTTGGAACGCTATTCTTGCCCTTGCCAAAAACGCAAAAACCGACATGGATACGGGCAAGTTCAATGCGGATAACGGGAATGGTAATCTCAGTTTTTCGATTGCCCCCGAAACTTACGCCGAGTTGTTTGCCTTCTTATCCCTCGTTCACCCCGATGCCGCAGCACGAGACGACTACGCCAATCGTGCTCATACTATCGTTATGAACATTATCAACAATGCGGTGTTGG
>OMJJ01000099.1 GCA_900299305.1 bacterium
GCACTCGCCCTCATTCTGTCCTTGCAGGACATCTTTCCCCCAATTTTGGGGGAAAGAGAGAGTAGAGAGGTATGCTCGATATAAGCAAGGTATACCTGTGCCAAAAGACAGGAACCTTACTACATATTGCATTCGCCTCTTCGCCCAAACTTGGGAGAAGAGGTTGGTGATGAGGGCTAAAACCTTGCACACTGCGTAACATGAGTTAGTATCCCATGATATGATAGCCGCAGTCTACGTAGAGGGTTTCACCTGTAACGCCTCTTGCCCAGTCGCTAAGAAGGAAGAGTACGGTGTCTCCTACTTCGGCGGGGGTCACTTCGCGTTTGAGGGGGCTTTTTTCGGCGACCTCTTTGACCATTGCATCGAAGCCGGAGATGGCACGGGCGGCAAGGGTACGGATAGGACCGGCAGAGACCGCATTCACGCGGATATTCTCTGCTCCTAAGTCAGAGGCAAGGTAGCGGACACTCGCCTCTAGGCTGGCTTTTGCCACGCCCATAATGTTGTAGTTGGGAACCACGCGCTCTGCGCCCAAGTAGGAAAGCGTTACGATACCGCCGCCGCCTGCCGCTTTCAGAAGTTCCCGTGCGCCTTTTGCAAGCGTGACAAGGGTGAAAGAGCTGCTGACGTGGGCGAGTGCAAAGCCCTCTTTAGAGGTAGCGACGTACTCACCGCCCAACTCGTCTTTATTGGCGAAGGCGATAGAGTGGAGTAACCCTGCGAGTTTGCCCTCCGAGACCTCTGAAACCTGCTGAAAAAGATGTGCGACCTGCTCTTCGTCGGAGGCATCACAAAGAAAAATGGGGGCAGTGATACCGGCTCCATCCAGAAGTTTTTTTACTCCTGCCTGTTCTCGTTCCGAAAAGACGGAGTAGATAACGTTTGCCCCTTCTCTGTGAAGGGAGAGTGCGGTGTGCCATGCGATACTGCGCTCATTACGAACTCCCGTTACTAAAACGGACTTACCTTCCATTATTCCCACGAGTGAGAACCTCCTCTACAAAATCGCTGTGTGTTGGGTATGTGGTATTGTACCCCGATTTGTGGGAATTTAGACCGTGCGGTCTCCCCTTTGCTCTGTGGGGGAGTTTTCAGGCAAACGGTAGCAGGATATTATAGTTTTTCGGATAAAAAAGAGGGTTGTTTCTCTGCCCCGTTCTCCTGTATAGTTATACTTACTTGATTATGGTGAACGGGAGGCGTTATGCAGAGAAGTTTGGCACTGATTGGGTTAGGAACGGGTGTCTTATTGGGAGTAGCGGGGCTTGCTTCCCCTCCCAAAAACGGGGCAAAACTGGCTCCTATTGACTTCGTGCGGGATATACGTCCCCTGCTATCTCAGAACTGTATACCCTGTCATGGTTCGGACGATAAGAAGCGGCAAGCAGGGCTACGCCTAGACACCCGCGAGGGCGCAATGGGGAAACTCCCTAGCGGACACTTCGCGGTTGTCTCCAAAAAACCTGCACAGAGTGCGCTCCTCCAAAGACTAACTGCGCCTGCCGCGTTACGAATGCCCCCCGTTGCTTCTGGTAAAAAACTCTCTGCTCAGGAGATAGCTCTGCTACAGCGTTGGGTAGCAGAGGGTGCGAACTTTGCAAACCACTGGGCATTCCAAAAACCGGTACGCCCCGCCCTTCCCAAAGTTCAGAACGCCGCTTGGGGCAAAAACCCGATAGATGCCTTCATTCTCTCTCGACTAGAGCGCGAAAAACTGACTCCCAATCCTCCCGCAGACAGATACACCCTCATTCGGCGCGTATCGTTAGATTTGACAGGCTTGCCCCCTACCCCACAAGAGGTAACGGACTTTATCGCGGATAAATCCACAAACGCCTACGAGAAGGTGGTGGATAGACTACTTGCCTCCCCTCACTACGGCGAGAAGTGGGCAAGGATGTGGCTTGACCTTGCACGTTATGCCGACTCGGCGGGTTACGGTTCCGACCCCTTGCGCCCTAACCTCTGGCCCTGGCGGGAGTGGGTGATTCGCGCCTTCAATACTAATATGCCTTACGATAGGTTTACCACCGAACAACTCGCGGGTGATTTGCTACCTAATCCCACTCCCGACCAACTTGCCGCAACCACCTTCCATCGTAACACAATGACGAACACGGAAGGCGGAACCGACAGAGAAGAGTTCCGAACCGCCGCCGTAAAAGACCGTACCATTACCACGATGCAGGTCTGGATGGGGCTAACAATGGGGTGCGCTCAGTGTCACTCACACAAGTTCGACCCCATTAGCCAGAAGGATTTCTATAGTTTCTTCGCGTTTTTCAACCAGACGGAAGATAACGATATGCCCGACGAGCGTCCTACCATGCCCTACCATACCGAAGAGCAGAGGCGCAAACTAGATTCCCTAAAAGCGGAACTCGCGCAGATGCAGATGGCAGGAGACAAAGCGGCTATCGCGGCAAAGCAGAAGGAGATAGAGGGGATACGTACTACCGCCCTACCCGTTATGCGCGAACTGTCTTCGGATAAACAGCGCAAAACGACGGTGCTCGTCCTCGCGAACTTCCTTCAAAAAGGAGAGTCTGTAACGGCAAGTGTTCCCGCTTCCTTTCCGCGCCTACCCGCAGATGCACCGCAGAACCGTCTTGGGGTAGCGCAGTGGCTGGTAAGTAAGGATAATCCGCTAACGGCGCGGGTGGCGGTTAATCGGTTTTGGGCGCACCTGTTTGGGCGGGGCATTGTGGAGACAGAAGAGGATTTTGGTACTCAGGGCGCACAACCCTCTCACCCAGAACTGTTGGACTGGCTTGCCCTTGAGTTTATGAGTAAGGGCTGGGACATCAAAGGGCTACTAAAAACGATAGTACTCTCCTCCACCTATCGCCAATCAGCAAAGGTGACACCGCTTCATCTACAAAAAGACTCCCGAAACGTGTTGCTGGCACGCTACCCACGCCGCCGCCTAGATGCGGAGGGAGTACGCGACCAGGCACTACTTCTTAGCGGACTACTCAGCCGCAAAATTGGAGGGGCATCGGTGTTTCCGCCGCAACCGGAGGGAATGTGGCAAGCCGCTTTTAACGGAGATAGAACCTATCCTACTAGCACAGGTGAAGACAGATACCGACGTGGGCTATACACCTTCTGGCGGCGCACCGTTCCCTATCCCAGTATGGCTGTCTTCGATGCACCGAGCCGTGAGGCGTGTACTATGCGGCGGCAACCTACCAATACCCCCCTACAAGCCCTCGTCACGCTAAACGACCCCGTATATCTCGAACTAGCGCAAGCGATGGGGCGGCGTATTGTGCAAGAGGGGGGCGCAACCCCCGAATCAAGAGTACGCTTCGCGCTACAACTGGTTCTCGCAAGACCACCCCAATCGACACAAGTGCAGACGTTGCTACAACTCTATCAGGCGGAACTTGCCCACTTTAAGGCGGAGCCTCAAGCGGCGGAGAGCATGGCAGTCAAGGCTTTGGGCGCACTGCCAAACGGGATGGACGCGGCAGAACAGGCGGCATGGACGGTAGTTGCAAACACGCTTTTGAACCTCGATGGGGTACTGACGATTGGGTAAGGAGAACACGATGGACGAACTAAAACTCTCACAGGTACGGGCAGTAACACGGCGCACCTTCTTTAATGGGATGGGCGCGGGTATTGGCGCAATGGCGTTAGAGGCACTCATGGCACAAGAGGGGAAGGCGCAACCCCCTGCCCCCAAGCAAAATGCACCGCTCACCCCCAAGAAGCCACACCATAAGCCCCGTGCAAAGTCGGTTATCTATCTGCATATGTCGGGCGCGCCTCCCACGTTGGATATGTTCGATTACAAGCCGAAACTGGTAGAACTCAACATGAAGCCCTGTCCGCAGTCCTTGCTCAAAGGAGAGCGGTTCGCGTTTATCAAAGGGGTGCCAACGATACTTGGCTCACCGCATAAGTTTGCTCAACACGGGCAGAGCGGGGCTTGGGTTTGCGACCTGCTTCCCCATACCGCAAGTATGGTAGACGACCTGACCATTATCCGCTCTGTTGTCACCGACCAGTTCAACCATGCCCCCGCCGAGATGTTTCTGTATACGGGTTCTGCGATTCCTGGTGATGCCGCTATGGGGTCTTGGCTAACCTACGGATTGGGTTCCGAAAACCAAGATTTGCCCGGCTTTGTGGTACTGGTTTCGGGCGGAACCGACCCCACCGGTGGCAAGAGCCTCTGGAGTAGCGGCTTCCTGCCCTCTGTGTATCAGGGGGTGCAGTGCCGCTCTACAGGAGAGCCGATACTCTACCTAAACGACCCGCCCGGACTGTCTCGTTCTGAACGGCGACGTAGTTTGGACGCACTGGCAAAACTGAACGAGGCGGAGGCGAAACAGTATGGCGACCCCGAAACGCTGACCCGCATTGCACAGTACGAACTGGCGTACCGTATGCAGATGGCAGTGCCCGACGTGACCGACGTGCGTAAAGAGTCGCAGAGTACTCTTGATATGTACGGCGTGAAGCCCGGTGAGGCGAGTTTTGCCAAGAACTGTTTGCTGGCGCGGCGCATGGTAGAGAAAGGGGTTCGCTACGTACAACTCTACGACTGGGGCTGGGATATTCATGGTACAGGACCGGGCGACGACCTTATGACAGCGTTTCCTAACAAATGCAGGGACATGGATAGAGCCGCGAACGCACTGATTAAAGACCTAAAGCAGAGGGGAATGTTAGACGATACCCTCGTGGTGTGGGGTGGTGAGTTTGGGCGTACCCCCATGAATGAGGCACGCGGCGGCTCGAAGTACTTGGGGCGAGACCACCACCCCCATAACTACTGCATCTGGATGGCAGGGGGCGGTATCAAACGCGGACAGGTGTATGGAGAGACGGACGAATTTGGCTACCATGTGGTAAAGGACAAGGTGGGTATCCGCGATTTACAAGCTACCATTCTCTATCAGATGGGGCTAGACCCCTTCACGCTTTCTTATCCGTATCAGGGGCTAAATCATCGGCTTATCGGTCCGACCAACGAGGCGCAGATACGCCACGAACTGCTGAGTTAGGACACGAGTTACATTTTGCCCCCCTTCTTCCACTTAATGAATGGAAGAAGGGGGGCTTTTGCGTTTAGAGGGATGTCTTAGCGCACTCCCTTTTTGGGGGCATCTGGTTTCGCGTCTTTGTCGTCTTCTACTTTCCCAACAGAGAGGAGGCTTTGCGTCATCACTCCCGTTATCCCCATGTTCATAGTAGAGCCGAAGGGAGATTGTTGTGCCGCCTCTTTGGGGAGGTTCATACGCATCGTTCCTTTGATTTTGTTGACCGTCTTTAGAACACGGGCATCGGCAGTAGAGATGCTATAGAGCGCGTCGATAGTCATGCTACCCGTCATGGACATTCCGTTTCCCTTGCCTTTAGCGGGTTGCCCATCTTTGTCCATGCCCATATCAAGGGGCATCACGATATACTGTTTTATCTGTAGTGCCTCTTTCCCATCTATCTGCTCTATTCCGAGAACTTTGCTTAGTACCTTCAGGGTAGAGCCTTTGACCATTCCGGGTAAGGTCTGTTCCCATTTGTCTCCTACTTTCACAGGTTTATCGGGATAGACGATGCCCACGCCCATCGAGGTCATTTTATCCATCTGCATCATCCCCATAAAGGGGTTATTCATGGGTTCGCCGTCTTTACTGGTCTCCATTTTGAGTACTTTTCCCAGTTTGTCCACCTCTGTGATGCTTTCTATGCCTTCGGGCATACTGTTGCTCTGCCCCATAACCTCCATAGTTCCCTCACGCATCTGCCCAGAAAGGGTGGCTCCTCCGTCTGCTTTCACGGCTTTGGTTTTCTGGACGAGGGTTCCACCCATCTTCATCTTCATACCCGCCTCATCCATACCGGGCAGAGAGATGGCTTTCCCATCTTTATCTTTTATCTGTATGGTCATATCCATCACGAGCTTATACTTTGCCATTTCGCCCTGCGTGTGCTTAAAAATGAGGGTATAGGTCTTGTCTTGTGCGAGTGTGGGGAGTGCCGAAAGCGTAAGCAAGCCGCCAAAGCCTGCCAGTAGTAGACGACGATTCATAGTCAAAATGCTCCTTTGCCCTGTTTTGGGGCGGTATAGTGAAGAGATACCGAAAAAAGTTACTGTGTATAGTATACGCAACTTTAGGTAGCGCGTTTCGTGACTTTTTGGGGGTATTGGGATAAAAGTATACAGACTTGTGATGAGTGGATGAGGCACTCCGCCGCAAAACAACGCGCTCAAGCAGGAATTTCGGAGGGCTTGCCGAAATGAGGAGCGTTCCTTCAAAAACCCTGCCCCAAACAGAGAGGTTAGCCCATATGCCGCGCACACCGCGACGAAGACGCAAAGTACAGGACGACAACCCGTTCGCCAATATCTCCCCTGCCGAGTGGGAAGCGATTCTGCGCTCCGAGCAAGAGGAGCCGGGAGAGCCGGAGCCGCGTGTTTTGCCCCTCCTCCCCATACGCGACCAAGTCTATTTTCCCCATAATGTCTTCTCGTTGCTGGTAGGAAGAGAGAAATCGGTACAGGCAATCGAGGGGGTGGGAAATGGGCAACGCTACGTCTTTTTGGCAACCCAGAAGAACCTGCAAGCCGAAACTCCCGAACCCGAAGAGATTTACAAGGTCGGTATCGTGGCGGAGATTATGCAGATGATGCGCCTCCCCGATGGAACCCTGCGCCTCATGCTAGAGGGGATAGAGCGGTATCAAATTGTAAGTTATCTTCAGCGGGAACCCTACTACGAGGTGCTAGTAGAAGCCGTTCCCACCATCGAACACTTCGACGTGCAGACAGAGGCACTGATGCGCCACGCCGTCAGCCTGTTCGAGCGGATAGTACAGATAAATCCGGGTGTCCCCCCCGAACTCATGGCGCAAATAGAGCAAGCATCGGAACCCGGACGGCTTGCCGATACCCTTATCTCCTCCATCCGCGCCATCCGCATAGAGAAGCAACAAGAGATACTCGAAATTACAGATGCTACCCTACGCCTTCAAAGGCTTGCGGAGATACTCCAACAAGAGGGCGACCTGCTAGAGGTTCAGCAGGGTATTCGTCAGCAGATAGAGCGCGAAATGGGCGACTCTCAGCGCGAATTCTTGCTACGAGAGCAGATGCGAATTATTCAGCAGGAACTCGGCGAGCGTAGTGACCCCCAAAGCGAACCCGAAGAGCTACGCGCCAAAGTGCTGGAGTCAAAAATGCCCCCCGCGATAGAGGCACGCGCCCTAAAAGAGATAGACAGATTAGAGAAGATGCCTTTCGCCGCCCCAGAAGGCACAGTGGTACGCAACTATCTGGACTGGATGACCTCTCTGCCTTGGGACACCACCACCCCCGATGACATAGATTTAGAGACCGCCATCCAGATTTTAGATAGAGACCACTACGGCTTAGAGAAGACCAAAGAGCGTATCGTAGAGTTCTTGGCGGTTCGTAAACTAACAGGAACCCTGCGGGGCCCCATTCTCTGCTTTGTGGGACCTCCTGGTGTAGGAAAAACCTCTATCGGGCGCAGTATCGCACAGGCGTTGGGACGCAAGTTTGTCCGCATATCGTTAGGTGGTGTACGCGACGAAGCCGAAATACGTGGACACAGACGAACCTACATCGGGGCGATGCCGGGGCGTATTCTACAGGGTATTAAACAGGCAGGAACACGCAATCCCGTTTTCATGCTAGACGAAATCGACAAGTTGGGCATGGATTTTCGCGGCGACCCCTCTTCCGCTCTACTGGAAGCACTCGACCCCGAACAGAACTCGGAATTTAGTGACCACTTCCTAGAGGCTCCTTTCGACCTTTCGGATGTGATGTTTATTGCTACCGCAAACCTGCTGGAGAACATCCCTCACGCCCTACGAGACCGCATGGAGGTTATCTCGTTTACCGGCTATACCGAACTGGAGAAGGTCGCGATAGGAGAGAAGTTCCTTATACCCAAACAGCGTAAAGAACACGGGCTTAAACCGTCGCAGTTCCAACTAAGCACCAACGGGCTTCGCCAACTCATTCGCGAATATACCCGCGAAGCTGGTGTGCGAAACCTAGAGAGAGAGCTGGCTACCCTCTGCCGTAAAGTGACCCGCAAAATCGTAGTGAAGACCGCCTCTCGTGTTAAACTAGATACCAAGCACCTGCCAGACTACTTAGGGCAACGCCGCTTCTTCTATGGCATGATGGAGACCGAAGACCAGATAGCAACTGCTACAGGGCTAGTCTATACCGAAGTGGGGGGCGACCTCGTATCTATTGAGGTAAGCCTACTAAAAGGGCATGAGGGGCGTATTCAACTCACAGGCTCGTTGGGAGAGGTGATGAAGGAGTCGGCACAGACCGCCTTCTCGTTCATCCGTTCCCGCGCAAGCGAGTGGGGAATAGACGAAGATTTCTACCGCAAAGTAGATGTACACGTACACGTACCTGCGGGGGCAATTCCTAAAGATGGCCCCTCTGCGGGGATTACGATAGCAACCGCTATCGCCTCCGCTCTTACCCGCAAGCCCGTGCGCCGCGATATTGCCATGACAGGTGAAATCACGTTACGGGGGCGAGTACTGCCCGTTGGGGGCATTAAGGAGAAGATACTGGCGGCGCACCGCGCTGGTATTCGCGAGATAATTCTCCCCAAAGAGAATAGCAAAGACCTAGAAGAACTCCCCGATAACGTGCGTAGTGAAATGCAGTTCCACTTTGTAGAGCAGGTGGACAAAGTGCTTAAAATCGCGCTTAGGATGTAGCGGTAGCGGATAATGTGTAAGTCTATGAGGTATTAGGGTAGCCACTCGGCAGGAATTGCCTCACATTACGGGGAACTTTTAGGCAACGAAATTTTGCTAGGAGTTCTTGCCCGTGTCTGAATGGAAAACGTGCTGGGTGGAGGGCAAAAGCCTTACCTCTCCGCAAGGTGAAACTGCCCTCGTACTGAACCCCGCAACGGGGGAGACCGTTGCTACCGTAGCGGAGGCTACCGCTTTGGAGGTCGATAGCGCAGTAAACGCCGCACACCGCGCTTTTGCTTCGGGAGTGTGGCGAAAGGCAAGCCCCTCCAATCGCTCCAAAACCCTGCACCGACTCGCGGAACTGGTTCGTACCCATGCGGAGGAACTGGCACAACTAGAGTCGCGCCCCGCAGGAAAAACGATTACCGATAGCCGCGACGAAATACGGTACAGTGCGAACATTATTCAGTACTACGCAGGTATCTTGCCCACCTTTGGCGGAGAGGTTCCTGCGGTTTCGGCGAACGGTACAGGACTTGTGTTCCGTGAACCCATTGGTGTCTGCGGCTTGATAGTCCCTTGGAACTTCCCCCTTGTGGTTGCACTCTGGAAAATCGCTCCTGCCCTTGCTATGGGCAACTCGATTGTAGTAAAGCCCGCACCCGCTACCCCACTTACCGTACTGCGCTTGGCAGAACTAGCACAAGAGGCAGGGCTTCCCGATGGAGTATTTAATGTGGTACTCGGTGGGGCAGAGGTAGGTCGTACTCTGGTTCAGCACCCCCTCACCCGCAAAGTCTCCTTTACTGGCTCTACCCGTGCTGGTAAAGAGGTGATGAAGATGGCGGCAGACGGTATCAAGCGAGTTTCGCTGGAGTTGGGTGGAAAGTCTGCGAGTATCGTTTTCGCAGATGCCAACGTCGAAAAGGCGGCTAATACCCTCTGGAGTGTGTTCGCAAATGCAGGGCAAGACTGCTGTGCGCGTAGCCGTATGCTGGTACAGCGTCCTGTATACAACGAATATGTTGAGAGGTTTGTAGAGAACACACGCAAAATCCGTTTGGGGCTACCACAAGAGGACACCACCGAGATGGGATGCCTTATCTCTTACGCACAGCGGGAGCGCGTGGATGGACTGGTTCAGCAAGGGAAGGCGCAAGGCGCAAAACTCTGTTTGGGGGGAGGCGTACCTACGGGGGCGGAGTTTGCGAACGGGAGTTTTTACGAGCCGACGGTTTTTGCCGATGTAACTCCCGATATGGTGATTGCGAACGAAGAGATTTTTGGACCGGTAGCGAGTATCCTGCCCTTTGATACCGAAGAGGAGGCGATACAGATTGCCAACGCCACACAGTACGGGCTTTCTGGCTCGGTATGGACGCGGGATATTGCGCGGGCGTTGCGGCTGGTTCGTGAGGTAGAGGCAGGAGTTATCTCCGTAAACACCAGTTCGAGTGTCCACTTAGAGATGCCGTTCGGGGGCATGAAGCAGAGCGGTACAGGACGCGAACTGAGCCACCACGCCCTAGAACACTATAGCGAACTAAAATCGGTCTTTATTTCCGCAGAGTAGGAGGTGATTAAGAGATGTCGGAGTATCTTCCCAAAGGACTATTAACCCTAGAAGAGTTGGCAGTTGCCGTTAGCCGCGACGAGATAGAGACCGTTCTGGTGGTCTTCCCCGATATGTACGGACGTTTGGTGGGCAAGCGCGTCACTCCTTCCTTTTTCTTAGATCATGTGGTAGACGGTGGAATCCACGCTTGCGACTACCTACTCGCCTGTGATATGGAGATGGATCCCGTTCCCGGCTACCAGTTTACCAGTTGGGAGACGGGCTACGGCGACTTTCACTGTGTACCCGACTTCAGTACCCTGCGCCTCGCGACCTGGCTTCCCAAAACCGCACTTGTTCTGTGCGACCTCCATAATGAGAAACAGAACGCCCCTGTAGAGGTCGCCCCCCGCCGAATGTTGCAAAAACAGTTGGCAGATGCGGCAGAGATGGGTTTGACGCTGATGGCGGGGATGGAGATTGAACTCTATGTCTTTAACGAGACCTACGAATCGGCGCGGGAAAAGCGGTATCACAATCTGAATACGGGTGGCTCTTATATAGAGGACTATCATATTCTACAAGGCACAAAAGAGGAGCCGCTTGTTGGGGCGATTCGCAAGCACCTTGAGAGTAGCGGCGTACCCGTCGAGTTTAGTAAAGGCGAATGGGGACCGGGACAACAGGAGATAAACCTGCGCTACTCGGAGGCACTGATACAGGCAGATAGGAACGCCATCTACAAACACGCCGCCAAAGAGATTGCCCATCTAAACCAAAAAGCCGTTACTTTTATGGCGAAGTGGGACGAGACTCAGGCGGGGTCGGGGATGCACATTCACCTCAGTCTGTGGGATAAGGTTTCGGGCGACCCTCTCTGTGCAGGGGATACCGATATGGGGGGAATAAAGGTCTCGGAACGGTTTCGGCACTTTATAGGAGGTTGGATAAAGCACGCCCGTGAGATAACCGCGTTCTATGCCCCCAATGTCTCCTCTTATAAGCGGTTTCAGTCGGGGTCGTTTGCACCTACGGGCATTGCGTGGAGTAGCGACAACCGTACCGCAGGGTTTCGTATGGTGGGGCATGGCAAAGGGCTTCGTATCGAGTGCCGCATACCCGGCGCAGATGCAAACCCCTATCTCGCCTTTGCCGCCTCCATCGCCGCGGGGTTAGATGGTATTCGCAACAAAATCGAACCTCCCGCTATCTTTAACGGCGACATCTATCAAGCGCAAAACCTTGCTCGTGTTCCCTCTACCCTGCACGAAGCGATTGTAGAGATGGAGAATAGTGTCTTTCTAAAGGAGGCGTTTGGGGAAGAGGTGATTGCCCACTACCTACACTACTTCAAGACAGAACAGCGCAAATTTGACGCGGTGGTAACGGACTGGGAGAAGATGCGCTTCTTCGAGCGAATATAGGAAAGCGAGGGGTATCATGCGGTTAGGCGGAGCGGTTTTTGTAGATGGAAGCGATTTGGAAGCGTGGGCGCAAGCACAGATAGCGGCGGGATATTCGGCAGTGTTTCCCCCATTTGGGTACACGGCAGAAGAGAGCCGTATTCGCGAACTTCAGGCGGTATGTAAGCGGCACAATCTCCTCATAGCCGAAGTGGGCGCATGGAGCAACCCCATTAGCCCCGACGACACTACCCGTAAAAAAGCACTGGAACACTGTATCCAGAGCCTTGAGTTTGCAGAGAGGCTTGGCGCGTTGTGCTGTGTCAATATCGCGGGGGCGCGTGGAGAGCAGTGGGACGGACCCCACCCCGACAACCTAACTCAAGAGACCTTCGACCTGATTGTAGAGACTACACGCACGATTATCGACAGCGTGAAGCCAAAACGCACCTGCTACTCACTAGAGACCATGCCTTGGATATTCCCCGATTCACCAGAGAGTTATCTGCGTTTGATGGAGGCGATAGACCGCCCCGGTCAGTTTGGGGTACACCTCGACCCCGTGAACATCATCAACTCGCCCCAACGCTACTTCGATAACGCCAACTTCCTACGCCACTGCTTCGACCTGTTGCGCCCCTATACTATAAGCTGCCACGCCAAAGACATCACCCTATCGGGTAAGTTGACGGTGCATCTGGACGAAGTTGCGCCCGGTAAAGGTGCGCTAGACTATGGGGTTTTCCTAACCGAAATGGCGAAACTCCCCCCCAATACGCCCCTGCTTTTGGAGCATATGCGTACCGCTGAAGAGTATAGAGAGGCAACCGCCTTTGTACGTGGTGTAGCCCAGCAGGTAGGGGTCACGATTGTAGAGCCTGTTCCCTAGCCGTCCGTAGTGTGTACGTAAAGAGCAGAAAACAGGAGTTTTGAGCGCAACTGATGATACCGTACCAATCGTTACCCACCGACGTTATGACACAAGGACACTTCGCATTTGAATCGGGGCATCATGGCGATTTATGGCTCGACCTCGACAGTCTCTTTACAGACGCGAAGCGAATAAAAGAGTGGGTGACACAACTCGCAACGGAGATTACTCTCCTTCCAGACGTGATTTGTGGTCCGCTTGTGGGCGGGGCATTTGTTGCCCAACTTCTTGCGATAGAACTCTCTTGTGAATTTGCGTATGCCGAACGTTGGGTAGAAAATGGGAACCCAAAGTACCGTGTCCCCCCCTCATTGCGCCATCACCTACAAGGCAAGCGCGTCCTTGTGGCAGATGATGCTATCAATGCAGGTTCTGCTCTACTGGGAACTTTGGAAGACCTAACAGCGTGTGGAGCAGAGTTAGTAGGTATCGCCAGTATTATCGCCTCCGGTGAGAATGCGCTTCACATTGCAAACCGCCTCCATGTTTCTTTTTATACCCTTTTCTCGGTGTCACGCTCTCTATGGACACCGGAAACCTGCCCACTCTGCCACCAAGGAAACCCTTTAAGCAGATAAAAGGGATTGACAAATCGGTACGAAAAGACTACAATAGCCCAACACATCGAACAGAGTATCTCCTTGCCTTCTACCATTCGTAAAGCCGTTATTCCCGCCGCAGGTTTTGGTACGCGCCTTCAGCCATTTACCACGTTTCTCCCCAAAGAGTTACTTCCTATTGGAAGGAAGCCTGTGCTAGGCTATGTCCTTGATGAACTGCAACACGCAGGAATCGAGGAGGCACTCTTTATTGTTTCGGAGCGCAAACCGCAAATTCGAGGGTTCTTTGGGGAGGAGTATCGGGGTGAAAACTCGGAACTGCCCCCTGTTCGCTGTTCTTATGTAACACAAACTCAGCAGAGCGGTTCGGGGGATGCCGTGCTTTTTGCAGAGGAGTGGGTAAGCGGTGAGCCGTTTGTGGTCGCGTTTGGAGATAGTATTATAGATGCCCCCCAAGAGGGTTCTGCGCCCCTAAAGCGGGTACTCTCGACTTTTGACCAGCAGTCGGCGGGGGCGGTGATTGTGGTAGAGCAGATAGCCCGTGAGAAGGTGTTTCGGTATGGGGTGGTTGCGCCCTTAGAGCCACAAGCCGCTTATACCCAGCCCTTCGCCCTTCGCACCATCGTCGAAAAGCCTAGTGTTGAAGAGGCTCCCAGTAATCTTGTGATTGCCGCCCGCTTTGCTCTGCACCCCGCTATCTTTACCGCGATACGTGCTACCGCCATAGACAAACGAAATGAACTTAATCTACCCGACGCGATTTGCACTCTCTGCGGTGAGAGCCTTCCTTTGTGGGCGGTTCCTCTAATCGAAAATGAGGCACGCCGCGATATTGGGAACTTCGAGACCTACTTTGCTAACTTTGTGCGTTTTGCCCTAAGAGACCCTGAACATGGCGCAACAGTACGAAAAGTGTTCGAGAGCGAAGCGGATAGATAGCGAAAAAACGCCCCCAATACCTTGCAGAAGGTGTCTTAATTGGTACTTCCTTTCGGGTATAGTATACAAATAGTTCAGCCACAAACGGTTAGGCGAGCAGTATGAAGAGTAGAGGGAGTCCTACCAGTAGATTCCCTACTAGCAAACAGAGACATCTGGAGGCACGTATCCATCCAGATGCAAGGAGAAGAGGTTGAAAGTTTCTCTTGCAGATTTGAGAACGCAGTACTATGAGCTAAAAGAGCAGATAGATGCGGGTATTGCCGAAGTGATAGACAGCGGACTCTTCTGCGGGGGGCCACGGGTCGCTCGTTTAGAGCAAGAGATAGCAGACCTTTGCGGTGCGAAACACGGGATAGGAGTCGCTTCTGGAACCGATGCGCTTATCCTTGCGCTAGAGGCGTATGGTATTGGGCAGGGTGACGAGGTGATTACCACCCCCTTCTCGTTTGGAGCCACTTCGGAGGCGATTGCACGGGTGGGAGCGCGTCCTGTCTATGTAGACATCGACCCACACACCTTTAACATTAATGTAGCCTCTATTGAAGCGCAGATAACCCCTCGTACCAAAGCCATTTTACCGGTAGACCTCTATGGGCAGATGTGTGACCGCAACGCCTTACAATCTCTGGCAAAAAAGTATAATCTTCGTCTGATTGTCGACTCTGCTCAGTCTATTGGTGCGGCGCAAAACGGCACCCCGATTGCCCCCAACAACGATGCGACTACCCTCTCCTTCTACCCTACCAAAAACCTGGGTGCGTATGGCGACGGTGGTATGATACTTACCAGTAACGACGAAGCGGCAGAGATACTCCGAAGCCTACGAGGACACGGCACACACGGGCACAAGTACCACTATGTGCGCGTGGGCTACTGTAGCCGCCTTGATGCCATACAGGCAGTAGTACTCGAAAACAAACTCCCGCTCTTAAACGGTTGGAACGAACTGCGACGACGTTATGCCCACCTCTATAACGCTCTGCTAACCGACGTTGCCCAAGAGAGCGACGGGGCGTTGTGCCTTCCCTGCGAAACAGGCGATAACTATCATATCTATCACCAGTACACCGTTCGGCATACACATCGGGATGCGCTACAGGCGTACCTGAAACAGCAAGAGATTGCTACAGAGATATACTACCCTGCTCCGCTCCACCTCCAACCTGCCTATACGCACTACGGCTATCAGGAGGGCGATTTCCCCATCTCCGAAAAAGTGAGCAACGAGGTGTTATCACTACCCATTCATCCTGAACTTACGGAAGAGCAGATACAGTACGTTGCAAAGCATGTCGTTGCCTTCCAGAAGAGCCATACACCAGAGCCGACCTATCAACGCTAAGAGTGCAGTGTGTGACGAAATTCTCTGGTAATCCCCTCCCAATTTGTGATATAGTGAGAAGTGTGTTCTAAAAAGACGCACTTCTCATTCTATTTTGCCTCTCTTTCCTAGAGGAGCAACCTTGCATTGTCCATAATATCTGCATACTTAACCATGAAAGGGATTTCTACTCGTTATGAAAGCGATGATTTTAGCGGCGGGAGTGGGTTCACGATTAGACCCTCTTACGCGGAACGTTCCTAAGCCCCTCGTCCCCATTATCAACCGCCCTGTAATGGAGTACCTTATCGAACTTCTAAAACAGCACGGCTTTAATGAGATAATGGTCAACCTACACTATTTGGGAGAGCATATCGAAGCCTATTTTGGCGACGGCTCTAAGTGGGGTGTAAAGATTCACTGGCAGTACGAAGACAAACTATGGGGTGATGCCGGGAGCGTGAAGAAGGCAGAAGAGTTTTTTAAGGACGACACCTTCCTTGTTATTGGCGGCGACGACCTTACCGACATGGATTTGACCAAACTGATTAAGACCCACAAAGATAAGGGGGCACTCTCTACCATTGCCCTCTCTTTGGTGGATGACCCCAGCGAGTACGGCATTGTACTCATGGACGAGAACAGCCGCATTACCCGCTTCCTCGAAAAGCCCAAAGGGGAGGTTA
>OMJJ01000100.1 GCA_900299305.1 bacterium
ACCGATTCCGCTCGCCCTGCCCTCGAACGCGCCAAAGCACTGGGTTGGAGCCTCGACCCCTCCGCAAAAGTCTCTACACTCCCCGTAGGAACCCAACAGCGCATCGAAATCGTGAAGGCACTCGCCACCAACGCAAAACTGCTGATATTCGATGAGCCTACTGCCGTCCTCTCTCCCAACGAAGTAGAGGAGCTCTTCGCAGTGCTTCGCCGCCTACGAGACGAAGGTAATGCTGTCATTCTTATCGCGCACAAACTCGCGGAGATAATGGCACTCGCCGATAGGGTGACGGTGTTGCGGCGTGGAGTGCGTGTCGCCTCTGCCCCCATAGAGACCACCAGCACAGAGCAACTCGCCGAATGGATGATAGGCGAAAAGCCCCCGCAATCCGATACCAACTCCCCAAAAGTAGAGGCAGACAAACAAGAGTCCGTTTTTCGTGCAGAACACCTCTGCGTAAAGGGAGATAGGGGTGAGACCGCTATCCCAGACCTCTCCCTCGAACTACGTGCCAACGAAATCTACGGCATAGGCGGAGTAGATGGTAACGGTCAGGTGGAACTCGCGGAGGCACTGGTGGGCTTACGCCCCCTCGCTTCCGGCTCGCTCTCATGGAAAGGTAGCCCCTTCGATCCGAAATCGAACCCCGTAACGGGCTACATTCCCCAAGACCGCCGCCGTGTGGGATTAGCCGTCACCATGAGTGTAGAGGAGAACCTGCTTTTTGAGGCGAGCCAAAACCCCAACTACCGTAAGGGCTTCCTGCTCAAGACGCGCTCCCTACGCGAACTCGCCGCTCAACTGATTACACAGTTCGACATTCGTACCCCAAGCGCAAACCACACTGCCGAGTCGCTCTCTGGGGGCAACCAACAGAAGATAGTCGTCGCTCGTGCCTTGCACCCGCGCCCCGAATGGATTGTTGCCATGAACCCTACACGCGGCTTAGACATCGGCGCGACCCGCTTTGTGCATGACCAACTCCGCAAAGCGAAGGCGGAGGGCGCAACCGTTCTGCTCATCTCTACCGACCTAGACGAAGTAAAAGCACTCGCAGATAGAAGCGCGATACTCTCCGCAGGTCGCCTTACCGAAATCTCCTTAGAGGGCGCAAGCCAAGCCGACATTGGGCTACTGCTTGGGGGCATTTCTCAAACAGGAGGGCAAGCATGAGCGAAACCGCCTTTTCCCCCCTCCAAAACTTTCTGCGCTCTCTGCTCAAAGGGAGTGGCTACCTTCTTGGTCTTATTGTCCTACTGGTAGTGACGTTCCTCGCTCTGCGCGTTCCCCCTATGGTGGGTTTGGCGAAGATATGGGAAGGAGCAATCGGAAGTAAGGACGATGGTTACTGGTATCCTATAACAGAGACTCTCCTCAAAACCATTCCCCTCGTGCTTACTGGTTTGAGTGTTGTAGTATCGTGGCGAGCAGGGCTGTTCAGTATCGGGGCAGAGGGGCAACTTACCATCGGTATCGTGGTCGCTACTGCCATCGCAAAAGTGGGAGGGCATCTACCGGGTAGTCTGTTGTGCCTCCTGATGATACTTGGCTCGATGGGTGCAGGGGCGTTTTGGGGACTACTGGCGGGTTGGCTACGCATACGGCGCAATGTGCAAGAGGTCATCAGCACTATTATGCTCAACTATATCGCCTTACAGATACTCGCGTGGGTGGTAGAGGGACCGCTACAGGAGGCAACACACGTTAAGCCGCAGTCCGACCCTATCCCAACCGTTGCCCTTTTGCCGCGTATCCTCCCCCCAACTCTCACCGATGGTATGCAGACTCGCCTTCACTTAGGGATTGTGTTTGCGGTACTTGCGGTGGTGATAGTCGCTGTCTACCTTTTCCGAACTCCTAGCGGATTCGCGCTTAGGCTTATCGGGCAGAACCCAGAGGCGGCAAAACTCGCAAGGCTCAATGCAGACCGTGTTCGCTTACAGGCAATCGCGATTTCGGGGGCTTTGTGTGGATTGGCAGGTGTTATCGAACTCTTGGGGGTAACAGGAACCCTCTACCGTGACTTCTCTCCCGGTTGGGGCTACACTGCGATTCCTGTCGCGCTCTTGGGGGGCTTACATCCGGCGGGTACGGCTCTCTCCGCCCTCTTCTTTGGCGGTTTGACCTCTGGTACTAGCAACCTTGCCCGATTTACACAGGGGGTATCCTCTGTTCTTGTCTATGTGATTCAGGGGGCGGCGGTGTTGGCAGTGGTGGGTGCAAGAGCGTGGAAAAACCGCAAAGCAGGAACGGAGACCACCTAACCATGATAGACACACTTGCGGCACTACACGGTACGATTACCCTCGCTACTCCGCTTCTCCTTGCCGCTATTGGAGAGACGGTAGTACAAAAGTCGGGCGTAGTAAATGTAGGGTTGGAGGGCTTAATGCTGGTGGGAGCGTTCTCGGCGGTACTCGCGGTTACTGCCTCCGCAAGCCTTCCGCTAGGACTCGTCGCGGCGGCGGTATGTAGTGGGCTACTCGCTCTGCTTTTTGCCGTCTTTTCGGTGCGCCTTGCCGCCAATCAGGTGGTGGTGGGCGTGGTAATGAACCTGCTTGCTCTTGGCTTGACGGGTACGCTCTACCGCGCACGTTTTGGAGAGACGGGAACCTTTGTCAAAACTCCTACCCTCTCCCCGCTTCTCTTTGGGCAGAATGCACTTACTCTGCTTGCCCTGATAAGTGTTCCGCTCTTGTGGGTGTGGTTCTACAAAACCCGCGCAGGGCTTATTACCCGTGCTTGCGGCGAACAGCCCGTAGCAACGGAGGCAGGGGGAATCAACGTGCTTAGGGTACGTACTCTGTGCGTGTTGTTTGGGGGAATGATGGCGGGGCTGGCGGGTGCGTCCCTCTCTATAGGAACCGCAGGAACCTTTATCGAAAACATGACCGAGGGGCGCGGCTTTATCGCTCTTGCAATCGTCACATCTGGACGATGGAGTGCTGTAGGCTGCCTTGTCGCCGCGCTGGTTTTCGGCGGGGTGGAACAACTCCAGTTTATAGGGCAAGCGCAAGGCTGGCGGCTTCCCTACCAGCTGTTTCTTGCCTTGCCCTACGTGGTAACATTGATGATTTTGGTTTTGGGAGGCAAAACAGGGCAAGCCCCCGCCGCCCTAGGCAAACCCTACCGCAGAGCGTAGCGAAGTAAATACCTATTGCGCCCGAACTAGAAAGGCAACCCCCAATGAAAATAACCGACCTGAAATGCACGGTAATCGGGGAGAACCCCGTTATCCGCATTACTACCGACGACGGTATAGATGGGTATGGGCAAGCAGAGAACTCTAAGCCCTACCTGTGTCCCCATGTTCTTTTCTACAAACCCTTCCTCATAGGGGAAGACCCAACCAATGTAGAACGGGTTATGCAGAAAATCCGCAGATTGGGTGGGTTCAAGCCGTGGGGAAGCGCGGTCAGTGCTATTGAGATGGCTCTGTGGGATATTGCGGGGAAGGCGGCGGGGGTTCCCGTCTATAAACTGCTAGGCGGCAAGGTACGCGATACCGTGCAAATCTACAACGGCGGAGTACGCTTCCCCATGAACGGAACCTCTCCGCAAGACTATGCCGATAACGTCGCTTTGATGAAAGCCGCCCCCCAGAAGTTCCGCCTTATCAAGATGCCGATAGGGTTTCATAGTACCATGCCGCACCAAGTCCCCAACTTCGCTTATGGAGACCCCCACGAAAGCAGACACCAGTCCAACCGCGGCTTGATGACCGAGCAGGGCTTGAAGCACGTAGTTGCGTGTGTGGAGGCGATGAAGTCGGTGCTAGGGGACGAGATAGGTCTTGCGCTAGACTGTGGACCGGGCTGGATGGTTCCCGACGCGATTCGGCTTGCGAAAGCACTGGAACCCTTCCACATCACGTGGTTAGAGGACTTGATTACGGGCGACTACGTGCCTTATGTGTTGGCGGATGTCTACCGCGAAGTGACCCGTGTCTCTACCACCCCCATTCATACCGGCGAGCAAATCTATCTACGGCAGAACTTCCGTGAACTGATAGAGAGCCATGCAGTACACATTATTGGTCCTGACCCTGCCGATATTGGAGGGCTTGCAGAGTTGAAATGGGTAGCGGAGTACGCCGACCTACACGGGATTCTCATGGCTCCGCATGGGATATTCGATGGGCTTATCGGGTTGGCAGGGCTAGTACAGGTCTGCGCGACGCTTCCTGCAAACTTCATCGCTTTCGAGTATCCGATAGCGCGTCCGGACTGGTGGTACTCCATTATCGAAGGGCTTCCCAATCCGATTGTAGAGAATGGGCAGATAAAAGTATGGGATACTCCCGGTCTTGGGGTACGCTTTAATGTGGAAGCGGCAAAAGCGTACCTTCCTGTCGGAGACGAGAACTTCTTTGATTAACCCTGTATCCAACGCACAGACCAACTCACAAGAGAGTGGGCTAACCACAAGACAGGCGGTTATCGCTATCGCTTGGGGTTTGGTGTGCGTGGTTTTTGTTGCGTTTGCTATTCGGTATACCGAGATGGTAAGTGGGCAGTACATCAGTAACGGGGTTCCTCCTCTTCCTGCCTTCGCCATGCTTCTCTTTATGAGCCTTCTGCGGCTTGGCTTGCAGAACGTTGCGCCCCGCTATGCCCCCAACCGCGCCCAGATACTGCTTATCTATAGTATGCTCACCGTTTCGGTAATCCTGAGTGGGCTGTATCATATCCGCGCTCTGCTTCCTAACCTCGTTGCGATGCAGTACTGGGGCAGGGCATCCACTCCTTTGGGCGCGCGCCTTACCGCCTACTCCAAGTATCTGCCTTCGTGGTTCGCCCCTCATGACTCTACCGCCATAAAAAACTACTACGAAGGTACGGCGACAGGACATATCCCGTGGGATGTGTGGCTACTCCCTCTGGTTAGTTGGAGCCTGTTTCTGCTTGCGCTGTTTTTGGGGGTGTTCTCGTTTCTTACACTGGTTCAACGGCAGTGGATACGCAACGAACGCCTAACCTTCCCGCTTCTTGCGATTCCACTTGCGCTGACCTCCGATAACTGGTCGACTTACGGCAGTGCCAAGAGCCGCCGCGCCCTGCTTCTGTTTGGGTTAGGTATCTCGGCAATCTTCAACGGTATCAATATCGCTCATGTGCTGTCGCCATCCATTCCTAGCCCCGGCTTTGAAATCTCGTTTCAACCCTTCTTTCCCAACCGCCCTTGGACACCGCTACAAAATATGCGGATTATCTTCTTTTTGGAGGCGGTGGGTATCGGCTACTTTGTCCCTTTGGAAATCAGTTTCTCTATCTGGTTCTTCTATATCCTCAATCGTATCTTTGCTATCTGGGGAACGATGCAGGGCTTGGATAACCCCGGCTTTCCTTATGTACAGGAGCAGTGTGCTGGGGGCTACCTCGCTATGGGGCTAATTCTGCTGTGGGGGCTACGGAAGACGTTTGGCGAAAGTTTGCAACGTGCCTTTCAGCAAAAAGAGCGGGACGCAGACGCTTTAGTGGAGCGGTGGGCTTGGATTGGGTTGGGGGGCAGTGTCGTGTGGGTATTGGGATTTTGCTACTTGGCGGGGTTCTCTTTGTGGCTCGCCGCGCCGTTCTTTTTGATAATCGCTCTGTTTATTGTGGTTTATGCCCGAATTCGAGCAGAGGCGGGTGTTCCGTTTACGTTCGTATTTCCAGAGGGCATGAGCAAAGATATACTCCTCAACACCTTCTCTACCTCTACTGCCCTACAGGTTGGCGGAGAGCGCAGTTTTGTACTACTCTCTTCGTTTGGGTGGCTCTCGCGGTTTCATCATCCTATGGAGGAGGGGGCGTATCAGATAGACAGTTTCAAACTCGCGGAACAGGGAAGTATCCCGCGCAAAACCCACTTTGTTGCGCTCTTGCTTGCGTTTGTGGTGGGCTTGGCGGCGGCGTACTGGGTACACCTTAGCGCATACTATGGGCAGGGAACGAATCTCATCGCTTCTGCGGGGGGCTTTGGGGAGTACCGTGCAAAACTGGCGCGTTCGGGATTTGTGCAGATGGCGGCACAAATATCCTCCCCTCCGATTCGTGATTTACCCCGAATGTACGCCATGACGGGGGGATTCGGGCTGGTGTTTCTGCTTACGTTGCTAAGGAAGCAGTGGCTTGGGTGTCCGTTTCACCCGCTAGGCTTTCTGGTTGCGAATGCATACGGCGATACTACCGCGAACTGGTTTCCCATGCTGATTGCGTGGATGTGTAAGGGGTTGTTACTGCGCTTTGGTGGGCTGAAACTGTACCGCGCCGCCATTCCGTTCTTCTTGGGATTGGCGATAGGACACTTTTTACTCGGTGGTCTGCTGTGGCCCCTCTGTAGCCTCTTCTTACCGCGCAGTGCCGCAAACGCCTATCACCTCGTTTTTGGAGAGTAGCTAGCAGGCTTTGGGCTAGTACTGGGCTGGGCGCGGAAGGCAATCACGCTCTGTCCGGTTTGAGTATCCCAAACGCGCACCTCACCGCTATAAGAGCCAACCGCCACCCGATGCACGGTAGGAGAAACATGGAGGGCAAAAAGCCACTCCTCACCGCAGGGATAGGAGCGTACTTCACGCAGAGTTTTGGTGTCGAACTGCTTTAGAATACCGTCGGCAGAGGCGGCAAACACCTGCCCGTCTTGTACCGCAAGCGCAAAAACCTCATGTGCAAAGCCGTGTTCGAGGTACTGAGTGTGGCTCTCCCTTGCGAACCGCTCTTCCATGTCGGCGGCATCCCCCGATTCGTTTTTGGCGAGGTTTGCGTCCCAACTCTGTATCCAGCGACCCCCTCCTGCGCTAAACGCCAACGGCGACTCCGCCGCAAACTGAACAGCATACACGGGAGCCTGACCTGCATATCGCCCTAACTGCCTATTGTGACCGTTGTAGGTGGTGTAGAGCGACCCCGTTTTTGCCTCGTAGAGTTTTACGGTCATGTCTTTACTGGCACTTGCCACCAAGTTTCCCTCTCCGCTAAAACAGACGCTCGTTACCCAATCGGCATGAACCTTGCTACTCCAAAGCCGCTTACCACTCTCCCAATCATATACGCGCACACTACCGTCTGCGCCCCCCGCTACTATCTGTTGCCCGTTGGGACTAAAGGCGGCAGAGAGGACAATATCGGGCAGAGTGTCGTAGACTTTGGTGCGTTCGCCCGTGCTGAAATCTACGCGAGAAACCTCTCCATACTCTCCGGGTGTCCCTCCCGCAACCAGTAGGCTTTTTCCGTTTGGGCTAAAAGCGAGTGCCTGTATCCGTTGGGGAAGCCGTTCCAAACGCCTCACTAGCACCCCTGTAGCCACATTCCAGAGGGTCGCTTCGTTGTAGCCACCAACCAGTATCTGCTGTCCGTCAGGTGTGAAGGTGAGTGCCATTATCGGGACGGGGGCGCGGTAGACGGGCGGCGCAAGCGGGTGACGACGCACTCCAAGCAGTCCTTTTAGGGGGGCTGTGGTGTCGGAACCATCGAACTTCGCGCCCTCTGCAATCCAACGCCGAAAGAGTTGGGCTTGTGCAGAAGAGAGAGCGTCGTCGCTTTTGGGCATACGAATCGCCTCTACAGGGGTGACGATACGTTGGTAGAGCGTGGATTTTTCGGGGCTACCCGGTACGATTTCGGCTCTCCCCGATGCCCCCGCCTTCATTAGATACTGAAAGGTGTGGATACGGTAGCCGCCAAGGTTGGCTTTCTCGCCATGACACCCCGCGCAACGCTTGAGCAGTATCGGGGCGATGTCGCGCACGAAACTCACCTCTGCCCGTGCAGAAAGCGGCACACTAGCCGTTATCAGTAGTACGAATGTGGAAAGAAGGCGGTTCATGGTAACTCCCCGTGATTATAGCAGTTCCTATATAATACTACCTAACCTGCTCGTTTAGAGCCGTAATTGCCAACATGAAAGCGGGATAAAGTGACAATAAAGCTCAAGACTCGCAGGTTAGGTTAGAAAAGGCTAGTTTACGGTGAGGGTAGCCGAACCTGTAGAGGTATTGTAGGAGGTGTCTCCATCGAATACCGCCGTTATCGTGTGTGCGCCTACCGTTGCATTGGCAGAAACCGTGTACGAGTAACGCGCATAGCCATCTGCACCTGTACTTCCCGTTCCTACCGTAGTTCCATCTATCTTAAACGTTACCGTCTTACCAGAGAGGTAACTCCCGTTCTGAGAGTTCCACAACCGTGCTGAGAGTACCTGTATCTGACCCCGTGACCGGGTAGCACTGTTCGCCGCGAGAGTGGTGTCTGCTTTCGAGATAGTTAGGGTTGCCGAACTACTCGATGCCTTGTAGTTGGTGGTTGCCACATACTCCGCTGTCAGGGTGTGTGTTCCTACCGATAGGCTACTGGTATCGTATCCACTGAACGTAGCGGTTCCGTCGGAGGCAACACTGGTTCCCGTTCCTACAGTGGTTCCATCTACCTTAAAGGTAATGGTCTGCCCCGATACCGCGTTGTTATCAGTGGTACGAGTGAGTTTGGCACGAAGCGCGATTTTGTCGCCGAGTTTTGCAGAGGCATTGATACCTGCAAGGCTGGTATCGGTTTGAGCGACGGTGAGGGTAACGTCTTTGGAGTTTGCGAGGTCGGTTCCGTTGCTTCCATCGTAGGAAGCAGTGAGGGTGTGTGTACCCACTGTGAGGCTATCGTTGATGGTATAGGGGTTGACCTGTGCGTAGGTAAGTCCACTTCCGTTGTCGACAGTCGTTGCGCTTCCGACGGTAGTTCCATCTATCTTGAAGGTAACACTAACCCCTGCTACTCCACTCGCAGTCACTGCATTGTATAGTCTTGCCAGTAGCCGGCTTCGTTGTCCGTACTTGAGGGTGGTGTTGCTCATATATATTGTAGGAGCGCGGTACAGCGCAAGGGAGTGAGAGTCTCCTCCTGCAATACTTGCTACCTCATGGTAGCCAGAAACTGCAACGGGAGTAACACTATCATCCGTGGTTCCGTTACCCAACTGACCGCTTGTATTGAGCCCACATGCCCAAACCGTTCCATCCGACTTCACAGCAAGAGAGTGAGCGTCTCCTGCTGCTATTTGGGTAACACCGGTAATATCAGAGAACTGAACGGGGGTATTTCGGTCGGTATTGGTTCCATCTCCCAACTCACCATCGTAGTTGCCTCCCCAAGCCCACACCGTGCCGTCCGACTTTAAAGATAGAGAGTGGTTGCTTCCCGCATCTATCTGTGTAGCACCAGTAATATCAGAAGTTTGTACTGGAGTGTTACTGTCGGTTGTGGTTCCATCCCCCAACTGACCAGAACCATTGTACCCCCATGCCCAAACGGTTCCATCGGACTTTAGGGCAAGCGTATGTGAGAAGCCCCCCTCTACTTGGGTAACATTGGTGAGACCGGATACTTGAACCGGAGTTTTCCTTAATGTATTGGTTCCATCCCCCAACTGACCAGAACCATTGTACCCCCATGCCCAAACGGTTCTATCGGACTTTAGGGCTAGGGAGTGAAGCATTCCTCCTGATACTTGAATCACATTAGTGAGACCAGAGACCTGAATTGGAGTGTTGCTACTGGTTGTGCTTCCATCCCCCAATTGACCATAATCATTGTACCCCCATGCCCAAACGGTTCCATCCGATTTTAGAGCTAGGGAGTGAGTGTATCCGCACGATATTTGAACCACATTAGTGAGACCAGAGACCTGAATTGGAGTGTTGCTACTGGCTGTGGTTCCGTTGCCCAACTGACCAAAACCATTGTACCCCCATGCCCAAACGGTTCCATCCGATTTTAGGGCTAGAGAGGAACCGTTTCCACACGATATTTGAACCACATTAGTGAGACCAGAGACCTGAACCGGAGTGTTACTATCGGTGTTGGTTCCATCTCCCAACGTACCCTCTACATTGTTTCCCCATGCCCTCACCTGCCGGTTCTGAGCATAGATGGGGGAAGAGAAACCCACTAGAATACCCATATAGACAAGGGCAAATAGACCTAAGGCACGCAAATACAATTTCACGTCTCGTCCACTCCTTTAGATGTGTTGAAATAGTCATCATCTATATTTACACCCTACTATATTCGGTAAAAACAGGGCTGTTTTGCATACCAAACGATACCTGTTTTGTCAAAATACAAACCTACTCTTTAGTGATTTTAAAGAGGGGGCTTGAGGGTGAATAGGAGTCGTGTACGAGCAACGCACATAACCATTGCTACCAAGCGAGACTGTTCTCGTTAACACAGTATGTTCTTTCTCCCAGGATGGGGAGGAAGATGTCCTGCAAGAACAGCATGAGGGGCTAACTCCCTCCCTAGTGCTGAAACAGAAACTCTTGCGTGTTCATCACTGTCCAAATCAAGTCCATTACGGCGCGGTTGCGGTCTGAGCTACTCGTAAGAAACCCCCGCGACACCGACTTCTCGCGTTCGGTAGGAAAGCGGCAGAGAGCCGACAAGTAGAGTTCTTCCACCAGTCTCTCGTTATCGAAAGCGGCATAGCGTGATACGCTCTCTTGTGCAAGCCGAAACGCCGTTCCTCCGTTCAGCATCTCTAGTGCCTGTAGAAGTGTTGGGGAGTGCTGGCGTTCGCAGGTACAGGCTGTTTCGCGTTTGGGTTGCCCGAAGGTAGTGGTAAACTCTGTGCCTTGCGGGTAGGGGCGTTGTGTCGCGTAGTCCATACGCTGTTGGAGGGTTTCGAGCCTCTGTTTGAGGTTACGCAGGTCGTTGTCTTGCTCTAGGTAGCGGCGCAAGAGGGTGGCTTTCAGGCGTTCTTCACACTTGTCGGGTGGTAAGGCAAGCAACTCTTTACCTTTAGGGGTAAGCGCAAACTGCTTTTGTGCCTCTGCACCCTCTTTCGAGGTAAGCCAAGTTGGAAAGCGGGAGGTGAGTTCTGCGGTACGCACATCGACCTGCTTCTGCACATCGGGAAGGCGTACCTCTAATTCGGAGGGAGGCGGCAGAAGGCGCGTCGCCGTTCCAAGCGCATCCTGTAGTTGCTCCGCCGTTAGCAGTCGAACTTTAGCATGAGAAAACAGGCTCTCGTCGGAACCGTTGAAGGCATTCGGCATACTGCTACTCTGGTAGGTACGGCTACTCGCGATGAGGCGCAGAATGTGCTTGCGGTTATAGCCGCTCTTCACAAACTCCTGCGCGAGTGCGTCTAGTAGTGGAGCGTTGCTAGGTGGGTTCGAGGAGCGGAAGTCGTCTATCGGCTCCACAATACCGCGCCCCATCAAGTCCGCCCAGATACGATTGACCTCTACACGGGCAAAGTAGGGATTATCGGGGCTGGTAAGCCACTCCGCAAACGCCGTTCGCCTCTCTACGTGGTTCTGTTGCTGTTGGGAGGTCATCCCCCAAGGGGTCATTACCTCGTGGGTGGTGGGGTGTTGTGCCTCTCCTGTGCTTGCCAGTGTAATGGTCTCCCCTTCGTTTTTGGTACGAGCAAACACGGCGGCGATACGGTAGTAGTCGCGCATTGTCCAGTTTTCAAAGGGGTGGTTATGGCACTTGGTACACTCGATTCGGGTTCCCATAAATATCTGCGCCGTCATTTCGGTACGCTCTTCCATGCTAGGAATGGCGAGAAAGTAGTTGGCGGTAGGAACCCGTTCGGTGTCACCCTCTGCGGTAAGAATGGCACGGGCGAAACGGTCATAAGGCATATTGGTTCGCATAGCAGAGACGAGCCACTCCGAAAAAACACCTGCCCTTCCCTCTTTTAACCGTGCAGGAGAGACGCGCATGAGGTCTGCCTTTTTAAGAGCCTGAAACCGTGCAAACTCCTCACTATTGAGCAGGGTATCTATCAGGCGAAGGCGTTTATCGGAAGCGGTATCGGTTAGGAAGTGGCGAGACTGCTCTGCGGTGGGCAGTAGCCCCGTAAAGTCAAGAGAGAGGCGGCGCAGGAATACGGAGTCGTTGCACCGTTCGGAGGGAAGGTACTGCAACTGCTGGAGTTTGTTGTCTACCAAGCGGTCTACAAAGTTCGTTTCGGGCGGGTTATTCCAATGAAAACCAGGAACATCGACCACCACCGTCACCGGAATCGACTCGAAGGAATCGAGGTAGCGCACACTGATTGCGGCTTGTCCCCGCGAGTGCGCGGAAATCAGACCGTCCGAATCTACGGTTGCCACCGCAGAGTTCGAGGTGTCGTAGGTCGCTATGCGCGAAACGTCTCGCAAAGAGCCGTCGGTAAAGTGGGCAAGTACACCTATCTGTTGGCGTAGGAAAGGGGCTTTTAGTACCCGCCCCGAAGCGGGGGTAATCTGAATACGATCACACTCCACTTTTGGTAAATCGGTATTTACCCCCTGATAAATCCAGTTTGTAAGAATCTGGTAGGCAACCTCATTTTTGCGAAGCCGCTTTCCCCCAACGTGCGGTATCTCCAAAAGCGGCTTTTTCAGCATAAGGCTCTCGGCGGGGTCGAGTACATTAACTCGGCGGTTGTAGCCGTCGTGGGTAAGCGAAACGCGGTCAATAGTAGGGTCGTAGCCGAACAGCGAGAGGGAGAAACCGCCCTTGCCATGCGGCGAGCCGTGACAAGAGCCGGTAGCACACCCCTGCTTGGTCAATATAGCGCGAGTCTCGAACTTGAAAGAGATAGGGTCGGGCTTAGAAGTGTGCGTAACACAAACCGGTACTTGTACCGACTTACCCCCATAGCGAACCGCAAGCGTGGTCTGCCCCTCTCCCACCGCCTCTATTCGGCTACCGCTTGCCTTCGCCATTTTACTATCGGCTACTTTATAGGTTGCTTGTGCCGTAACATCGTGCGGTACACCCCCAAAATAGCCCGTTACTACCATCTGCCGATAGGCACGGCGGCTATCGAGTTGGATAGCAGAGGGGTGTACCTCTATACGGTTAGGAACTTGTGCCTCTGCACGTATTCCAAGCATACACCCCATGAGCAGAACCGCTAGGCAACCTCTATAGAGCGAACACATTCGGGCATCTCCTAATACTCTATACTCTCTGATGATGAAAACCCACAAGGCTAGTGCGTAAACGGATGAAGCACGAGGTTCTCGATAAAGAACTCCATCATACGCTCGGTTCGGATACCGGAGTGCCCCAAGTCGGGTCCTATCTGCACCTCAAAACTCTTGCCGCCCCGCTGTAGTGCCTGTATCAGTTGCAGGCTATTTGAGGGGTGTACGTTGTTGTCTGCGGTTCCAAAAAAGAGCATGAGCCTCCCCTTGATTTTGTCCACATAGTTCATGGCACTCCCCGCGTCGTACCCTGCTTTGTTCTCTTCGGGAATCCACATATACCGCTCCGTATAGATACTATCGTAGAGGCGGAAATCGGTGACTGGTGAGGCGGCGGAGGCGGCTTTGAACACGTCGGGGTGACGCAGAAGGCACATCGCACTCGCGTAGCCTCCGTAGGAGGTTCCAAAGATACCCACGTTCTCTTTGTCGAGGTAGGGGCGATTCCAGAGTGCCTTCACTCCGGCGGCTTGGTCGTCCATCTCCACCGTTCCCAACTTCTGATAGATAGCGTCCAAAAACTGCTTACCGCGCCCCGCCGCACTTCTCGAATCGAGAGACGCTACCAAAAACCCGTACTCCGTAAGAGGGCTAGGAAGAGAGAAGGTCTCGTGTGCGCCGTTGGTACTCGGTCCGGCATAGACCGAAACCAGAAGCGGGTACTTTTTGTTGGGGTCGAAGTTCGAGGGCTTGGAGAGTAGACCATAGAGGTCGGTTACACCATCACCTGCTTTGTAGGTAAAGAGTTCTACGCGCTTTAGCCCTAGTTGGTCAAACTTGCTCGTGTCGCTTTTGGCAAGTTCGGCAACGATTTTGCCGCTACTATCTATCAGCCTTGTTGTGGGGGGAGTATCGTGGGTTTGGGCTACATCTATAAAGTGCTTACCATCGGGTGCAAGGTTGACGGAGTGGTAAAAAGCGGGGTCGGTCAGGCGCACATCCCCTTTTCCGTCCATTCCTACGCGGTGCAGTTGGAGTTTCATGGGGTTATCGCCATCGTGCGCCATATAGTAGAGTAGCCCCGCCTCTTCGTCTACACGCACCACGTCGGCAACCTCGAAAGCGTGTTGGGTAAGAGTTTGGAGCAGTTTGCCGCTAATGTCATAAAGGTAGAAGTTTTTCCAGCCTGTGCGCTCGGATGTCCACAGAAATCGCTTGCCATCTTTCAGGAATCGCATATCGGGGAGGTTTTCTACCCAACTCGCAAGCCACTCCTCATGCACGATAGGATGGCACTTGCCCGTGTTGGGGTCGCAAGCCGTAAACTCCATGATGTTTTGGCGGCGGTTAGTACGATTGAAAAGCAACTCCTTACCGTCCGGCGACCACTCCACACGATAGACATAGTGACCCAACACCGAGTTATCGAACGACTTGCCGTCGCGTACATCGGCGCGAACCGTCTTCTTGGTCTCTATGTCGTAGATGTAGAGGTCTACTACCGGATTGGGTGCACCTGCTTTGGGGTAGGCTTCGGTGTCAAGGGTATCTTGGAGTTGGGTTTGGTTGAGGGCAAGATAGTAGTCGGGTACTTTGCTCTCATCAAAACGGTAGAAGGCGACTTTTTTGTTGTCTGGCGACCACCACATCGCCGTTGTCTGAAACAGCTCTTCGCCGTAGACCCAGCTCGCCGTTCCGTACTTAATGCGCCCTTTTACGCTTCCATCGGTGGTAATTGCGGTTTCGTTGCTACCGTCATGGTTACTAAGGAAGAGGTTTCTATCCTTGTAAGTAACTTTCCACGTTCCGTTTGGTGAGTTCGCACTGGTAAACTGCCTACCCCGTTCTGGTGCACCGCGAAACCGTCTGCCACCATTGGGTACATCGGGGGTAGCAACGGGTTCTGCTTCAAACTCTCTGTTTGTCGCAATGTCGAATCGGTAGTTTTTGCCGTTCTTTTGATATTGGAGTGCCTTGCCCCCCTCTATCCATGCTACTGAGAGGTTTCCCATCTGCACAGAACCAAAAATAGACCTCCCCATCTTCTGGTACTGCTCGTAGCCGGGCAGGGTACGTAGACGGTCTTGCGCCTGTGTGGCTCCGACTACAGAGGTGAATAAGAGAACGTGTATACCAAAGAAAAACAGGGATTTGCTCCGCATTGTGTGGCTCTCCTG
>OMJJ01000101.1 GCA_900299305.1 bacterium
GCTCTTACCAAAACGTTGAGTGTGGCTTGTTCCGCATCCTCAGCAGAATCCAAAAACCGCAATAGGAAACGGTAGAGCGGCTTCTGATAACGTCGTACTAACTCTTCCATAGCCACATTGTTCCCCGCCGAAACGAGACGCAAAAGGTCTTCGTCGGTGAGGGTCTGTGCCGTACTTGGGGTTGTATATCGCAGTTCTATCGCTGTCATCCTGCCTAGTTTCCGCCCTATCTACACACCATTCTGTTTTCTTATCCTATTAGACGGCGACGGTACGTTTTGGCAACAGAGAGCCTTTGGTTTTCTACTGCCTGGTGGAAATAGAAGCACCACCAGACAGCAGAGTAACGCACTATTTTTGCGAAGCGAGGTATTCGGTAAGGGTTTTCATATCGGTATCCGATATTTTACCCTCGAAGCCGGGCATACGAGAACCGGGATTTTTGCTCTTGGGGTTCTTGATAAACTCTGCAAGCGAAGCCGCATCTTTTTCTCCGCCGATGTGCGTTAAGTCGGGAGCACGACCTCCGCCAGTAGAGCCAAGTTTATGGCAACCTGCACACTTTGCCCCGAAGATGGAAGCACCATCTCCGCCACCGCTACCACCAGAAGCACTAGCGGTCTGCTTAGGAGCACCAGCCGCCCCAGAGGAAGAGGAGTCGGAAGACTCTCCACCTTTATTACAGCCAACAATAGCAAGAGAGAGCGTACCTAATAGAAGAAGGGTACTAAAAACTTGCGTCGAACGATAAGAGCGATACACAGCGCGTTCTCCTTTGAGTGAGTTGTATCCAATACGGGAGCCAGAGTGAGATTTGTTCTCAAGTGTACAGACGGTATATCGCGCCACTCGTTACGTCCCCCTACTATTAAAAGTAGGGTACACTATCCTCAATACCCGAATACCTCTCCAATATGAGTAACCGCCATGCTTACTAGCCTCTTTTTACTGCTATCATTGTCTTGGAGCCGACCTGCCATGCAGAACACACCCGAAGAGCCTACCCCTATCCAAAACTCGCAGGTAGCACTCCCCCACACACGCCTCCTCACACAAACAGGCGACATCGCCTCGTCGTTGGTAGAGGGTGCAGACAGATTTCTCCTCAACGAAATAGAGAAGGCAGAAGCGAACCGTAGTCAGTACTGGAAGCGGGACTATTCTACAGCATCCACCTATAACGCCTCCTTGCAAGCCAATCGCGAACATCTCGCGAACATCTTGGGGATACGAGACACACGGGTTCCCTTCGATAGCCCCGAACTGATAGCAACCCTCACCCACCCCGCCCTGATAGCAGAAGGGGCAAACTATAGAGTCTATGTAGTGCGCTGGAAGGTACTGGAAGGGCTGAATAGTGAAGGCTTGCTCCTAACCCCCAAGCGTGGGAAGCCCAAAGCAAACCTCATCGCTATCCCCGATACCACCCAAACCCCAGAGCAGATAGCGGGTATTACAACAGGTACTCCTCCCGAAGCGCAGTATGCGCGTCGCCTCGCCGAAAGCGGTTGCGCGGTGCTTATCCCTGCCCTCATTAGCCGCCGCGAGCACCCACAGTACTCCAAACTCAACTACCGCGAATTTTTGTACCGTAGTGCCTTCGAGTTGGGGCGGCAACTGGTGGGGTACGAACTCCAGAAGGTACTCGCAGGCATAGACTGGTTCGCCAAAACCGATAGCAAAACCAAAATTGGGGTGATAGGTTGGGGAGAGGGCGGGATGTTGGCTCTCTACGCGGGTGCGTTAGATACCCGTATACAGTCCACATTAGTAAGCGGCTACTTCGATAACCGTAACGCCTCTTGGAAAGAGCCGATTGACCGCAATATCTTCCGTAGACTAGAACGCTTTGGAGATGCAGAACTCGCAAGCATGGTTGCGCCCCGCGCACTTACGATAGAAGTCTGTAAGTTTCCAGAGCAGACCGTTCCGGGTGGGCGGGGCGCACCTGCCGAAATCGTAACGCCCTCCCTGACTTCGGTACAAGGGGAGTTTGCAAAGGCGACCCGCTACCTACAAGATTTTGCTAAAAAGCCCACCCTATCGCTCGTGGTTTCGGAGGGTGGGAAGGGGCTATTCGGGACGCAGGAGGCTCTACAAGGTTTTCTAAGTGAGTTGGGAGTTCCCCTTGCAGAAAATGGGGTTCCCCCTCACGTCAAAGCCGAACTTCCAAACGCACTCCAGCGCGAAAACCGCCTCATTACCGAAACAGATGACTTCAATCAGAACCTGTTACGGGCAAGTGCCAACATTCGTAACGAATATATGAAACACCTGGATAAATCGACACTCTCAAAGTATAAGGAGAGTGTTGAACCGTACCGAACCGACTTTGCAAAAGAGGTTATTGGGCAGTTCGATACTCCACTCCTGCCACCAAACACACGCACACGGCTTGCTTATGAGGCAGAGAAGTGGCGGGGTTACGAGGTGGTGCTAGACGTATTTCCGGGAGTTATCGCCTATGGGTTGCTTCTGCTCCCCAAAGACCTCTCTCCCAACGAAAAACGCCCCGTAGTGGTGTGTCAGCATGGGCTGGAAGGAAGACCACAACACGTTATCGGTAAGGAGGGCTACGAGTACTACAAGGGGTTTGCGGCAGAGTTGGCAAACCGGGGCTATATCACCTTTGCGCCCCAAAACCTGTATCTGTTTACCGATAGGTTTCGCACACTACAGCGCAAAGCCAACCCGCTAGGCAAAACACTCTTCTCGCTTATCGTGCCGCAACACCAACAGATTACCGACTGGCTGAAAACGCTTCCTAATGTTGACTCCGAACGCATCGCGTTCTATGGGCTGAGTTATGGGGGCAAGAGCGCGATGCGGATACCGCCCCTCGTGAAAAACTACTGCCTCTCTATCTGTTCGGCAGACTTCAACGAGTGGGTTTGGAAAAACGCAAGCACCCATACCCCTTATAGTTACGCATTTACAGGGGAGTACGAGATTTTTGAGTTCGATTTAGGTAGTACCTTTAACTATGCCGAGATGGCGGCACTTATCGCCCCCCGCCCCTTTATGGTAGAGCGTGGTCAGTTTGATGGGGTCTCTTCGGATGAAGCCGTCGCCTACGAATTTGCAAAAGTAAGGCATCTCTATCAGGCGCAGCTTGGCATAGGAGGCCGTTGCGAAATAGAGTTCTTTGCCGGACCACATACGATTAACGGTAAGGGAACCTACGCCTTTCTTGCAAAGCACCTTCATTGGAAGTAGTGCTAACCCAAACAGATTTGAAAACTTGTAAGGAGTAAAAGAGATGGAATATCGTGTTTTAGGAGAGACCGGTCTGCGTGTCTCTGCGGTGGGCTTTGGCGTGTGGACAGTCTCTACACGGATGTGGGGCATTACGGACGACCAAGTGGGTATCGACCTACTGCGCCGTGCTTATGAGTTGGGTATCACTTTTTACGATACCGCCGACGTGTATGGAGATGGTAAGGGGGAGACCCTCCTTGCCGACGCGCTAGGGCAACACCGCGACAACATCGTGATCGCGACCAAGTTCGGCTACGACTTCTACAACTCGCCGGGAATACAGCCCGGTCAGCGGGAACGCCCTCACGACTGGTCGCCTGCCTTTGTGCGTAAAGCCTGTGAGGAGAGCCTGAAGCGGCTGAACACCGACCACATCGATATCTATCAGATGCACAATCCGCGCTTAGATGCCCTCCAAAATGAGGAACTGTTTGCTACGCTAGAGAGCCTGAAAGCAGAGGGCAAAATCCTCTCTTATGGGGCGGCTTTGGGACCAGCACTGCAACCGGCACGTCAGAGCGAAGAGGGTATCTACTGTGTCCAACATCGTCATATCCCGCCACAAATCATCTACAACCTACTAGAGCAGGTGCTTGGTGAAGCCATCTTCCCACACGCCAGAGAGCACGAGGTTCCCGTACTGGTGCGCGTTCCTCACGCTTCGGGGCTACTAGAAGGTAGTTACAACGAGAGTACCACTTTCGACGCAAATGACCACCGCAGTTTCCGCCTGACCACCGACGAGATGCGTAAAAAGTGGCTACTCGACGGTTTGAAAAAGATTGAGAAACTAAAGTTCGTTGCCGATGAAGCGGGGCGCACACTAGGGCAGATGGCGATTCAGTTTATTCTGCATGAGAAGTGTGTATCGGGGCTGTTCCCCAACATCTACAACCTCAGACAACTAGAAGAGCTTGTTGCCGCTACCGATACCCCTGCGTTTACCGAATCGGAATACGAAGCCGTACAGGAACTCTATGCACACGATTTCTATTTGGAAGAGGCTACTGCAACCGCTTAGTAGTATAGGGATTGTCCTGCTCTTTGGAGGGGTAGCACTCAACGCCCAAAAGTTGGGGCAACGTACCGTCGTACCCCTCCCCAAGATACCGTTACCCAGTGTAGTGACTGCGGGGCAAGACCACATCGTCAAACGCCTAAACACTAAACAGCAAGCGTTCCCCATCGGCTCTCACGAGGACGAGGTAACGGCTCTTGCAGTGGCTCCCGGTACGCAGGGAACAGTGGTGGTTAGCGGAGACAAAGCGGGGGTAGTCACCGTATGGAATGCCGCGTTTGGAAGGCTTATTCGCACTCTACAGGCGCACACCAAAGCCGTTACTGCGCTTACCCTCTCCCCCGACGGGGCAACGATTGCTACTGTGGGAGGGGAGGGCAAACTCTGCTTGTGGAGCCGTAACACCGGCAAAAAGTTGCAGGAGGTCACTCTCTCCAACGGAGAGGTCTCTACCCTCTTCTTCGCACAAGACGGTAGAACCCTCTTCGCTTGTCTGGGTTCGAGCCTGATAAGTTGGCGCGTGATTTCGTTACTAAATGGGGCGCGAAACCTCTACATCGAGAAGGAACAGCCGTTAGGGGCAACCCCGTTTCAGGTGGCGGCGGTATCACCAGATGGAAAACGCCTTGCGTTGGGGGCGGCAGATGCTACCCTCCATATCTGGAATCTGTTAGAGAAGCACGAAGAGAGTACAATAGCAGTAAGTGAGTTCCCCATTACTGCCCTCACATGGACACCCGATAGCGCGTGGGTAGCGGCAGGAGACTCGGATGGAAATATGCGCGTATGGGAGGCAGTTACGAGTAAGCCCCGCCCCTACGTCTGCAAAGCCCGTGCGAAGATACGCGCTTTGGGCTTTTCGTCAAACAGTAAGGTGCTGGTAAGCGCAAGCGAGAAAGGCGTACTCCACTTTTGGGATACCAATGAGGGTGTTCTGCTCTCTCAGAATCCACCTCACCTCCGCGCTATCACGGGATTGGTGGTATTGCCGTAACCTACGCACTGCCGCATTGTCTCAAAACACATCGAAACACAGAAACAAGGAGTTGGCATGGAAAATCGTGGTCGCACGATGGTGCAGTTTGCATTTTATAAGTTTGATGCCGCATGGCGAAGGCTTCCCAAAGAGCAGAGGGAGCAGGATAAAGCCGAACTTGCCGCCACGGTAGAGGAGTCTGCGGATGCCATGATGGTACGCAGTTACTCGTTGGTGGGCATACGGGGCGATGTGGATTTGATGCTCTGGAATGCCTCACCCGAAATCGACCTCTTTCAGAAGCACGGCTCCGCTATTCTGAATACGAGCATGGGGCGATGGGCGACACAGCCCTACTGCTACCTTGCTATGACCAAAAATTCGCAGTACAAAGACCCCACCGAGCAGGACGCACCCGAAGGTCGCCGCCTCGTTATCAAGCCCACAGGTCGTGAATACCTCTTTGTGTACCCCTTTGTAAAGACCCGTGACTGGTATCAACTCCCGTTAGAAGAGCGGCAGAGAATTATGTCGGGGCATATCCACGCAGGGCATAAGTTTCCCTCTATCAAACTGAACACCACCTACTCGTTTGGGATAGACGACCAAGAGTTCGTGGTCGCGTTTGAGACGGATATTCCCGCCGACTTTCTCGACCTCGTTGCCGCCCTACGCGAAACGGAATCGGGTAAGTACACGCTACGGGATACGCCCATCTTTACCTGCATCCAGAAATCTATCAAGGACGCTCTTGACCTCGTAGGGTAGGATACCCCAATCCAAATGAACCCTCACTTTACAACCCAATATCGTATCGCCCTGTTGCTACTGCCGTGCTTCGCCCTTACGTGGGGTTGTCGCCGCAGTAGTACGCCCCCTGTAACGCCTCCCGCTACTGCTACTCATGCCCCTAAGCCACTGCAACCTGCCCCCCTACCAGCGGGGGGACTGCGGGGTATCTATGTGTCGGGTTGGATAGCGGGGGAGAGCAAGCGTTTTGAGGAGTTGGTTAGCCTGATAGACAGAACCGAACTCAACGCGATGGTGATAGATATTAAGGACGATGGGTTAGTAAGTTACGATGTGGATGTACCTCTCGCTCACGAGGTAAAGGCGAGCCGTAAGATGATACGGCATATCGAAGAGCGGGTTGCAACCTTAAAAGCGCACGGTATCTTCCCGATTGCGCGGGTAGCGTGTTTTCGAGATACGGTTCTTGCAAAGGCACACCCAGAGTTCGCAGTACAAAACGGAAGCGGAACGCTCTGGCTAGACGAGAGTGGGCATGGCTGGCTAAACCCCTACAAACGGGAGACGTGGGACTACAATATCGACCTTGCCCTCGATGCGGTCAAGCAAGGCTTTCAAGAGGTGCAGTTCGACTATGTACGCTTCCCTAGTGAGGGCAACCTAAACGCACTTCACTACCCCGGCAAGCCCGAAAAGTCTTTGCGTCGTGAGCAGATTTCCGCGTTTCTTCAGTACGCCAAAGAGAGGTTCCGTAAGGCGGGAGTATGGTTCTCTGCCGATGTGTTTGGGCTAACCACACGGGGTGGTAAAGGAGACATGGGAATTGGGCAGACCGCTACCAACGTCGCGGAGAAGGTGGACTATCTCTGCCCAATGGTCTACCCCTCCCACTACAACAAGGGTGAGTATAAGATAGCCGACCCAAACCGCGCCCCCTACCAAACCATACTAAAATCGGTGGGAGATGCAAAAAAGCAGGTGACAGCCGTCAAGACGTGCAGGTTGCGCCCTTGGATACAGGGCTTCTCCTTGCGCGGGGTTCCCTATGGAGTAGCAGAGATAAAAGCACAGAAGAAGGCACTACAAGAGCTCGGTGTAACCGAGTGGTTGATATGGGATTCGCGTTGTAAGTACCTCGAAGGGGCATTTGAGAAGAGGGCTACGCTGAAAGGGAGATAACGCCTTTTGCATCCCTTATAGTATCTTTATATTCTAACTGTAGTTTAGCGAAAATTGTGGAGAGGGAGGCACTACGTATAGCCAAGCATTTCGCGGGCGTGTTGGAGTACGGTGTCGGTGAGGTTGGTTCCGCCTATCATGCGTGCAATCTCCAAAACGCGCTCTTCCTGTGAGAGTGGAACGACGGTGACATGAGTACTCTTCTCTTCGCTCTGTTTTTCGATATAGAAGTGCTGTTGCCCCCTACTTGCTATCTGTGCGAGGTGGGTAATACAGAGAATCTGCGTGGTTTGAGAGAGGTTCGCCATTTTGTCGGCGAGGACGCTTGCGGTGCGCCCTCCTACCCCCACGTCAATCTCGTCGAAGACCATCGTAGGCAGAGCCTCTTGCCGCGCTAACGCCGACTTGATTGCCAGCATCACCCGCGAAATCTCACCACCGGAGGCGATTTTTACAAGGGGGCGTAGGGGTTCACCGGGATTGGTAGCGATAACAAACTCCACTTTGTCCGCACCCTTCGAGGTAGGCTCGCACGCCTCAAGGTGAACGGCAAAACGCGCCTTCTCCATGCCCAAATCTACCAGTTCGGTAAGGGTGGTCGTCTCGAAACGCTGTCCGGCTTTGGTTCTTAGAGCAGTGAGGGCGGTACACTTTTCAATCAGGGTGCGCTCTGTAGTTTGGATGGCGCCTTCTAGTTCTGCACCCCGCTCTTCGCTATGGCTAAGGGCATCTAATTTCGCTTGGGTTTGGTCGTAGTATGCCAGTACCTCCTCGATGGTATCGCCGTATTTGCGCTGTAAGGTGCGGAGAAGGTCGAGCCGTTCCTCCAAAGCCACAAGGCGTTCCGGCTGAAACTCAATACTGTCTTGATAACGGGCAAGGTCACGCTCTACCTCCGTCAGTTCGTAACTTGTGCTTCTTACTGCCTCTAGGAAGGGCTGTAAGGTGCTATCCAGTTCCGCCCCCTCCTCCAAAGTTCGTAGGATAAACGATAGCCCTTCCAGTACCCCGCGCTCCATGTTACCACCGCTAAGAACCTCTGCACCCTGCCCTGCAATCTCGGCGAGGCGTTGTGCATTAGCAACTCGGCGGTGTTCTGCTTGCAGTTCTTCGTCCTCACCTACCTCTAGTTTCGCGTCCCGGATCTCCTTCACCTGAAACTGGTAGAGGTCGAGGAGGTGGGTACGCTCTCGTGCGTCCTGCTCTAGTTGCTCTTTCTCTTTGCGTAGGCTTTGCAGGTGGTGATAGCTCTGTGCGACCTCCGAGCGTAACGTTTGAAGCGTCTTCCCTCCCCATTCGTCCAGCATATCAATATGCCGCGATGTGGTGAGCAGGGACTGGTGTTCGTGTTGCCCGTGCAAATCTACTAGCCACTCTCCGATTTCGCGCAGTTGGGCAACGGTAGCGGGTCTTCCCATAACGCGGCAGGTAGACTTACCCGAACTCTGTACCTCCCGCGAGATAAAGAGCAAGTCCTCTTCGAGTTCAAAGCCTAGGTTTTGTACTAGCGTTTGGAGTTCGGGGCTGTGGGAAATATCGAAGACGGCATCGAGGAGGGCACGGTCTGCGCCGGTGCGAATCATCTCTGCGCCGGCGCGTCCGCCAAGCAGAAGGCTGAGGGCATCCATAATAATAGATTTACCCGCGCCAGTCTCACCGGTAAGTACGTTAAAGCCCGCCCCGAACTCTAGTTCGAGGCGGTCTATAATAGCGAAGTTGCGAATGGAGAGCGTTCGTAACATGATAGAAGAATACTACCCGATTACGAGGGATAAACGGAAGGTTTAAGGCGGTGCTTTTTACACTCCCTCGTCAGGTGACTCTTTATCCTTTTTGAGAGCGAGATAGAGAACGATAGCCATGAGTACCAGTAGAATTCCGAAGACGGTGGTAGCCCCCGAACCTTGCCCAAATGCCGCCGTACCAAATTCGTTTAGCAGGTAGTCGATACGGTCTATGAGGAGGGCAAGACGCGCCATAATGGTCGCCCCGAAAATCGCGCCAAAGGTAAACATCATCATCCAACGCCCAAGTTTTGCCGAGTTTTTGATAACGGGGTTCTTCTGCTCGAAGGAGAAAAAGAAGTACATCATTACGCAGAAGACAATCACCATAAAGATAAGGTTGTTGATTGCGCCTGCCGTCGTCAGTTCCGCGATTTTGGTCACTTTTCCCGCTACAGTTATCTGGGTCTCGGGGTGAGGAATAACGGGCTTGAATGAGGAGGGGATTTGGGGCCAGTAGTCGTTAGCATACGCCTGAAACGCCTGCCCAGAAGCCACTCCCAAGAAGAAACCGATGATGATTCGGGAAATCCAACTGTGCTTTTGCGAGAAGATAAAGTAGTAGAAGGAGCCGAATACCCCGATAAAGATGAAGTACCATCGCCCTTCGTCCCACATCGGTTTCCACCACTTAGGCAAAAGAACATCCGTCCATGTCTGCGCCACGAGGTAGCCCGTTGCTAATCCCAAAAAGAGATGCTCGAAGATGCGGTAGAGGCGGTTCTCCTTGTACAAAACCGAGTATAGCCCCAATGTACAGATTGCCCCCACCCAAAGCAGAATGACGTTGGCGTTTTTTACAAGCAGTTCTGTCATGCGTTTCCTCCTGACTGTGCACGTTGGCGGCGTTCCATAACCATGGCGATATTCCCCAAAATAATAAAGAAGATGATGAGCAGGTGCGCGAACGAGGCGGAGTTGGCAAAGCGGGTCACTTTGGTATTGGTTCCGAGTAGGCTCTCATACTCTCCTGCACCGGGCAGTCCCGGCATCATCCCTACAATCTGCTTACTGTCTAGGTAGTTAAACACCTCTGGCACAATAACAGAGGTAGGCGCAACTACCATCGGGATTTTCTTTGCACCTGCTACAAACTGAATGTAGGTTGCGTAGATATTAGAGGGAGTGACATTGATGATAAGGTTAATATCCTTCGCGGTCTTAATCCCCTTCATTACCTCAAGGTTCGCAACAGGTTCTCCTTTTGTAGTGGTTTTGATAACACCAGGAACGTCCTGTACAAACCCCTTTAGGTAGTTTTTGGCATCCACGCGGTAGCCCCAGTTCACCCAGTCTATTCCATCCCGATAGCCGTACTCTTTTGCCAACCTATCTACGATAAGTTGCGAGATTTTCGGACCTTGTGGTTGGAAGGAGAGCATCGCGAAACGGCACTTTTTCCGCATAAGGTGCGTAACTACCGCTTCGGTTTGGGGCCCGTTTTCGCCGCGAGTACCCGCCTCCCAGTCTACCGACAGGAGTACAAAATCGCCGGGCTTTAGCTCCTCTACAGCGTTGTAGAACGCCTGTGTTGCAGGGGAGACCTTCATAGGAAGGCGAATGGGCAGAAAGAAGGGTATTGTGACAGAGAGCATCAGGAGGACATAGATGACCCGCCTATCCACCGTTTGTAGTAAACGTAATATGTTCATAGGGTTCGTTTCTCCTTAGTTCTCAAAGTAACTGCCACGCTCTAGCCCCAGCCAAATACGCAAGCCCACTGCCAACGAACCGATACCCAAGCCCACCGCAATCGCACGGGTAGCGGGTGCGTTTACTTTGGTGAGTATCCAGTTTCGCACAACCTCAATGTGCAGATAGTCGGGAAGGCTACTGGTGAGCAGTTGCCCAATGGTTATCTGCCCCAGCATGACGATAATGGCGGTTGCGAGTAGCAGGGTGGCTTCGAGAGAGCGCACACGGAAAGCACGGTAGGCGGCAGAGGTGATATAGAAGGCGATGATAGAGAACATCGTTGCATCTAGACTCTGAAGTGCGCCGTCAAAAAGGATTTTTTGCAGACTGGTGACAAACTCGCTAGGGTGAGGACGTTTCGCCATAATATGCGCTACGGTCATCAGTATCATCGCAACAAAGAAGACCACGCTGTTAATCGAGTCGAGGTTCCACTTGAGTACCCGCTTGGTGTGCAGTTGAAAGAGGTTGATAACTCCTAAGCCCACCGCAAAGGAGGAGAGGGCAGGGAGGATATTCGCCATAGGTACAACAAAGGGAGTGAGGAAGTTTCCTTCGGCTTTGTTGCCCTCTATCATCATCTCATGGGTGGGGAGGAAGAACTCTAGGGCGTAGAAAAGCCCACCCAAAAAGGTGACGGTAAAGAGAACCCATTTTCGAGCGCGTTGGGGCAACTGTGTCAGTATCACGATAAGGACTATGCTGGCGACTATCGCACCGGCAATATAGCCGTACCATGCCCCTCCGGTTTGTGGTGTAAACATCTGTTCTCCTCGCTCTCTACTTAAAGAATTGGGTAAAGTTGGCTCCGATGGGGCTACTGGTAGCCGCGCCAATGGAGACGAGAGCGCATCCTAAAATAATGGTAAGAAGGATAAGCCACTTGGCAATATCCTGACCCACGATACTCCCCAACTGAGTCGGTTCGCGCGAAAGGTAGGCACTGGCGGCGTAGTACTCGTCCCCGATAATTACGTAGTCGCAGGAGGCGATAAAGAAGGGGATTTGGGTGGTAGCGGGAGTACCTGCAATCTGAATTGCACCGACCTGTTGCCCGGTCTCTGCCATAATGAGTGCTTCTGCGTAGTAGTATCCAAAGAGGAAGGTCGCCGCCGCCTTTTCGCGGGCGATTAGCCCCGCAACACTTGCCGCAAAAGCGAACTGGCGGTTGGTGAGGAAGCGAATATCTTCGGAGTTAAAACTGTCGGGTCTACCTTCGAGGGTGTACGCCTCTCGCACCGCCTCTTCGGTGACGGGTAGCATCTGCGGGTCGTAGACAGGAAGGATGGCACGAGTAGCAAATCGCACAGAGGTACGGATAATGTGGCTGACAATGGCGAGAGCCTGTAGCGTTACGATTTCAACGCCGCCCTCAACCCCCAAGCCGGTACAGCAAATCATGGGGCGCCCCATCTCGGTAGCACGTCCGACGGCTTCCTCAATGGCACTTAGCCCTTGAATACGGCGAATAAAGAGGTCTCTTTTACGCGCTACGAGTATCATAGCGACAATACAGAGGCTAAAGAGCGGGACAAGGATACGCACCCCTAGCGTTGCGTGTTCCATGCGGGTTCCCCCCTTTCTGTGTGTTGTGATTTAGAAACGAAACTACTTTTGGCGGAGTACTTGCATCTCTTCGATGCGTCGAATCATCCGCTCTACGTTCTCTCTCGATTCGATAAGTTTGGAGTAGCGTTGTACGTTGCCTGCCCCAAACAGAGGCGCAAGGAACCCCGAACCGAGTACCATCGACTGCCCTGCAAGAAACGCAAACGGCTTGTGCATCTCCAAAAAGAGGATAACGGGAACGTGCAAACCCCGTGCGTCTACTTTCTGGGCAAACGCATCTATGAGGATGTCGCGCTCTTCGTCGCTGATTTCGGCATCCCAATCCATAACGGGCATTAGGCGGTTCCTTCGGGGGTGGAGTTTGCAACGTTTTCGGGCAGGTATCTCTCTATCCACTCCATCACTTCGGCACGGTTTCCTACCTCGTCGCGCTTTGCGAAACGGATATGTACCCCGCGAAACGCATCAAGGCGCGAGGCGACAGGCAAGGGCGAGAGCAGTACCCCTCCACGGAGCGGTATCACGCGGCGAACCTCTTTCCATTTGAGGGCAGAGCGGCTTCCCCCGTAATGCCCCATTACGCCCGTAGCATCCAGTTGGTAGGTTATGGGGAACAGGTATTCGCTTACCGAACCGAAAAGTAGCACAACGACCACCAAAACGGGCAGAGGTTGCCTAAAGATAGCCCACGTACAGAGCGCACCAAACGCGATACCTAAGCCCAGAATAGGCAAATGCGACGGCTGACGTTTTCGCAGGTGTACCTGCCAAGTGAGCGTAGATGCCGTTTCGCTTGTAGGAGAGATGGTTGCCATAGACCTCTTAACGTGTGTAGGGTTGTCTTACCTTCAAGCCTGATACATGACGAAAGTGTTTCTCATTGAAGGTTATCAACTCTTCATCTAGCCCCAACGCCGTCGAAGCAATAAGCGCATCTATCAAACCTAAACCACCAGAAAGCCAGAGGCGAGGATACTCCTGTAAAGCACGTAACCAATCCTCTTGAGTGGGCATTACTAATGGGAAAGGAGTCAGTAATGCCTCTACCGTTTGTAAATGAGATAGGCTACGACTGCCAAATTTAAGTTCCATCGCAGACAAAATACAGACTTGGGGCAGTTGGGATTGAGAGTTCAACCAGTTCAGAGCATTTGTACTTCCGCGTTCCAACTCTATCAAAACATCTGTATCAAGAATCAAGGTTGTCTCCACCCTCGTCGCTCTGCATTTTCTCTAAGCCTACGTGCTATTACTAAACTGTCCTCTTCTGTATCCTGAAACAGAGTACCTATCAGCCCTTTTTCTTTCCAGTACGCGACAATATCTGCTCCCGTTGTGAAGGCGTGCGGAAGTACGGATTCGAGTGCTTGTAGTTCGTGAGGAGGTGGACACTCACCACTGAGAATCCGTGAAGCGTACTGCTCCAGAGTCAGGTCACGCTTTTGTGCCTCTACTTCAAGTAGCCTTTGCTGATTAGGTTGAAGTTCAATCACTATTGCCATATTTTGCCCTTTGGCTCAGGTTGCTTCGAGAGATAGCACTCTATTCGCGAAGGCAGAGGAATATCCCTTCTCCTCTTTACGCTACCAAGGGAGCATTGTGACAGAATTTTCCCGAAAAAAGGGGCTTCGGGGTATAATGAGCCGTTGTAAATCCCTAATTTTAAGAGTGCTTTCCCTCTCTCTGGGGGCTTGGCACAAGGAACGGTAAAGAGCAATGGCATTATCGCGTGAAGAGGTACAAAAAGTGGCGTTGTTGGCGCGGCTAGAACTGACGCAAGAGGAACTGGACGCACAGGCACAGCATATCAATACCCTGCTCCAGTATGTAGAGGTGTTGCAGACTCTGGATGTAACGGGAGTACCCCCTACGTCTCATGTTCTCCCTATGGTAAACGTGCTAAGAGAGGACATTATGCGCCCCTCGCTATCCCGTGAGGAGGTGCTTGCAAACGCCCCCGAATCGCGAGAGGGCTGTTTTGTGGTTCCTCGTATTGTGGAGGGTGCAAATGTCTGAACTATTTTACCAAACTGCCCAAGAACTTCGTGCCAAGATAGGAAGCGGCGAGATTTCGTCCCGCGAAGCCGTTATGTCGTGCTTAGAGCGTATTAACGCCGTAGAACCGAAGGTACAGGCGTTTCTTACCGTTACCTCCCAAGAGGCACTGGCACAAGCCGACGCTATTGACAAACGCCGTGCCAATGGGGAAGCACTCCCTCCACTAGCAGGAGTTCCTATCGCTCTTAAAGATAATATGTGTACCAAAGGGGTTCGCACGACGGCGGGTTCCCGCATTTTAGATAACTTCGTGCCGCCCTACTCCGCTACGGTAGTCAATCGACTGGAAGCGGCGGGGGCAATCCTCATTGGAAAGGCGAACCTAGACGAGTTTGCGATGGGGTCTTCCACCGAGAACTCCGGCTTCTTCACCTCTCGTAACCCCTGGGATACAGAGCGCGTACCGGGAGGCTCTTCCGGTGGTTCGGCAGCGGCGGTTGCGGCAGGAGAGGCTCCTATCGCGCTTGGCTCCGACACGGGCGGCTCTATTCGCCAACCGGCAGGGCTTTGCGGTGTGGTGGGCTTAAAGCCGACTTATGGGCGCGTAAGCCGCTATGGGCTGATTGCCTACGCCTCCTCTCTCGACCAGATAGGTACGTTTGGGCGTAGCGTGTACGACTGCGCTCTCCAACTCAACGCGATTGCTGGCTACGACCCTCTCGATTCTACTTCTGCCAATGTAGGGGTTCCAGACTACACCCACGCGTGCGGTAAGGACATCCAGGGGCTTAGGATAGGTATTCCCAAAGAGTTTTTTGAGCAGGGAGTATCAGCAGAGGTTGCAGGTGCGGTTCGCAAAGCAGTATCGCAACTGATAAAACTAGGCGCGTCAATAGAGATGTGTTCCCTCCCTCACACCGACTACGCGCTTGCCGCCTACTATATCATCGCACCCGCAGAGTGCAGTAGCAATCTTGCCCGTTTTGATGGAGTGAAGTACGGTCATCGTACCAACGAACTGGCGGGGCATATCGGCTTGACCGAAAAGACCCGCGATGAGGGCTTTGGCGACGAAGTAAAGCAGAGGATAATGATAGGAACCTACGCGCTATCGGCGGGCTACTACGATGCCTACTACAAACGTGCCCAACAGGTACGTACACTTATTTTACGGGACTACCAACGGGCTTTCGAGAAGTTCGATGTACTGGCAACTCCGGTGACTCCCGCTCCTGCCTTCAAAGTCGGCGAGAAAGCCGACCCCATGGCGATGAAACTTGCCGATGTCTGTACCCTGCCTATCAATATGGCGGGAGTTCCGGCACTCTCGGTTCCATGTGGGTTTGTTGAGGGGCTACCGGTGGGGCTTCAACTGATTGCAAAGCACTTCGACGAGGAGACCCTCTTCCGTACCGCTTCGGCTTACGAACAGGCAACCGATTGGCATAACCAACACCCGAATCTGTAGTACAAGGAGCCGCCCTATGGCACAAGCCTCCTTAGAAGAACGTTTAGTGGCAATCGAAACAGAACTTGCCCCAATTAAGCGAACACTACAACAAGAACACTCTACAGCCCAACCCCAGCCTTGGTGGGAAGCACATTTTGGGGCATTTGCCAACAGTGCAGAGTTTGAGAAAGCCTTAGAGTTAGGGCGAAAGCATCGGCGAGCGTCTGTTCCAATCGCTTGGGTGTGGAGCATCTCCTTTGAGTTTGTCGGCAAGCGGTTCACCCAACTCTGTTTCCCACAAGGGGAAGGTTTCTGTTACCAGTTTTTGTTCGATTTCGGATACAATCATAGGAGTTAGTGCTTTCTTGGAAAGTGGTTTTGCCAAACTTAGTTTCCACTGAAAGCATTGACTTACCTATTTTTGAAATTACCTCTCCAGAAAGGAACAACCATGCAGAATAGAGTTTCTCCGCTTCACCCCCGAAATTGGTGCAGAACGGGAGTATTTCTCTGGTTGGCACTCGGCATTATGACTCTTCTCTCCCCCTCTA
>OMJJ01000102.1 GCA_900299305.1 bacterium
AAAAGGCATAGGGTGGCAGTTAATGGAAGCGGGAGAGGCACTGATTGCGACCCGTGCGAACACTGCTGGTATCACAGTAGGAGTATTTGATACCTACGGAGCGGCTCAACGGCTCTATGCCAAACGTGGCTATCTTCCTGACGGCAGAGGGGTTTGTAAAGGGCATACCCCTATCCGTATGGGAGAAACACACGTTATAGACCACGACCTTATTCTCTGGTTGACGAAAGACTTGAGCTAGTACGGCTCTCTACACGGCGCATATACTTTCGTAGCACCAAAAGTTGGGCGGCAATCGCAGATACAAAGAAGAGCACCAGCCAAACGTGCGTTTGAGGAGGCAGTGCCTTTAGAAGCAGAAACAACAAAACCGTCTTGGTAAAGATACTACCAACCACTATCATCTTTAATGGAAGCAAGCGAGAACGCATTTTTTTACCCTGTTTGGTGAGGTGAAAACCTATTTTCGTAATTGTAGCAGAAAGAAAAGAGAGATTTTGCGAAAATTATTGCAGAGGGTTGAATTTGTGGCAGATTTCCTTGTATAATACCAATAAGAGCCTAACACAAATTCCACCTTATCAGGGAGACTTCGTTAGGCTTTTGACTTATATTGGTAATTGGGGTAGATACTCCGAAATTAGTGTGCCTCTTCCTAGGCGATTGCGCCAAAAATTCCACGATACGAGGATACAGGGTGATAAGCGAACCACAGCACCTTCTCCCCTCCTGCCACGTCAAATTCGCCGATATGACGGACCGGGAGATTGTCGCCAGAGCGCAACGAGGCGAGCAAGCCGCCTCCGAATACTTGCTCTACAAGTATCGCAATCTGGTGCGTACAAGAGTAAAATCGTACTTCCTAGTTGGCGCGGAGAAGGAAGACCTCCTCCAAGTCGGCATGATTGGGCTTTGGCAAGCCATTATCGACTTCCGATGTGACAAAGCCATCTCTTTCCCTGCTTTCGCCAAAGTGTGTATTCAGCGGCACATCATCACCGCTATCAAGACCGCCACGCGGCAAAAGCAGATGCCTCTCAACACCTCCCTCTCTCTCGAAAGCCCCGCAGAGGACTCTGGTCCCGACTGGAACCTATCGGATATTATTCCCGCTACCGAGATGCAAGACCCCGAAGACCTCGTAATTCAGAGCGAAGACACCAAAGTTCTGCACGAAATGCTTCAGCAGGTTCTCTCCGATTTTGAGTGGAGCGTTTTGGCAGGGTATCAGATTGGTAAGTCGTACAGAGAGATAGCCGTTGAGTTGCGGTGCAAAACGAAATCCGTAGACAACGCACTCGCCCGTATCAAGCGCAAAGTCTCCACCGTACCCCTTGGTCAAGCCAACCTAAGCCAACTCCTCGTAAACACCTCCTTTCGCTAAACCGCGAACGGTTATCTGTAACGAGGGAGGTATCTATGCCAGTAGCCCCGCTGAATAGTCAGGAGTTTAAGAGCAGGAATCGTGCCTTTGTGCTACGCGCTCTCCTTTTGGCAACGCTGATAGGCTTGGTAGCCTACTATGGCTGGGTAAAGCCGTTTCGTAGCCGCCTCTCCGATGTCGATGTCGTTGTAAAACAGCCATGAGCCTCTCCAAGTGGATGTCGGGGCTATCCCGCGAAGACAAAAAGGGGTTGGTGCTCCTTGCGCTGGTGGTGTTTTTTGGCTTCTGTTTGCGCGTGAATGGAATCGGGTGGAGCCTCCCCAACGCACACCACCCCCTAGCGACCTATCACCCTGACGAACTCATCAATCTCGAAGCCGCCCTTAAAGTAGACATTCCCCACTTTCAACTGGACACCGAGTTTTATAACTACGGCGCGTTCTACTTCTACCTAGTCAGTTTTGCTCATACGCTGGCGCGGGGTTGGGGGGTGATACCCTCTTCTCCTCCAAGTGCAACCGCCCTCTCACCAGAATCCGCCCCCGAACGCGCCGCCCTGTTCCTTGTAGGGCGATACACCACTGCGCTTCTGGGTACGCTCACGATAGTCGCTATCTACTTCTTGGGGCGAAGGCTCTACGGGCGCAGAGCGGGGCTGATAGCGGCACTCCTCTACGCCATTGCCCCCCTTGCAGTGATTCATGCTCACTTCCTAACGGTAGATGTCCCTGCGACCTTCTTCGTTACCATGGCTCTGCTATGGGCAGTACGCCTCCTAGAACGGCAAAACTGGGCAAACTATGTGCTTGCGGGAGTGTGGGTGGGGCTTGCCGCCGCTACCAAGTACAACACAGGGATAGTGCTTATCGCGCCTATCGTCGCGCATATCAAAAACCAGATACCGGACACCTGCCAACTCCACCGCAAAGCACATTTTACCGTGATGCTGATAGCGATGGGGTTCGCGTTTATAATCGGTTGCCCCGCCCCTCTGCTCAACTGGAACACTTTTTGGAACGGAACCTACCCGGGGTCGGGGGTCTACTACGAACTGTTTGTACACTCCCGCGAGGGGCATGGCTTAGTCTTTGTTCAGACTGGCTTTGGCGGTTTGTATCATCTGGTAGTTTCGTTGAACTGGGGGCTTGGGACGGGATTACTGCTACTTAGCCTTATTGGTCTGGTGGTGGTCTGGTTGCGCCGCCGTCCTGCTGATACCGTTTTGCTCTCCTTTTTTGTGCTGTACTACCTCTCTTCGTGCTTTTCGGCGGTGCGATTTGCGCGGTATATGCTTCCTCTGTTTCCGGTGCTGTGCCTCTTTGCAAGCCGCATCCTCACCCTGAAAATCGAAGACAAAAGACGCGCCACCGCGCGTAACTTAGGCTATCTTGTGATAGGTACAACCTTTATCACCTCCCTCTTACTACTCTCAGATATGACGGTGACTGACCCACGAGATAGGGCAAGAAATCTCTTAGAGGAAAAAGCACCACAAGGCGCGACTATCGCATTTGCCTCTACCCCTTGGTTCTACTCGCCGCCGCTCTCGCCCTATTTCGGTGCGCCCTCTCCTGCCACGCGCCGCAAAGCCGTAGAGACCACCACACGCTACAAACTCCTCATTTCGGAAAAAGAGTGGGACACCTCCTTACTGGATGCTAAACCCGACTATATCATTTTTTCTAATCTCGAAACCCAACACCCCGTCACTCGTCTTAAACTAAAGGAGCCGACTGCGTTTGTAGAGAATCTGAAGGCGAGTTCTGACTATACACTGTGGCAACAAGATAGCGCATCACTTAGCGATATAGTGAAGTTGCAAGGAAGCCTTGTACCTGAAGATATGCTCTACACCATGCCCCGGCTCACCATCTATAAGCGCAAATAAGGAGGTTATCGCAATGCGAACCCATCTTGTTTTGGCGGCTGTTATGGGATGGGGGACGCTAGTACCCTGCTATGCCCAAAATGCCTCTACCGAGCCTGCTTATGCCCCCCTCATAGCGGCGGCACGGACGCTTGTCGCAAACGTGGCTCTGCGCGACGCGATAGGTAGAAATGCAACCCTCTCGGAAAAGCGGAAAGCCCTCTTCGATAAGGATGTAAGTAACGCCCTTTCCGAAACCCGTAGGTGGCTAGATAAGCCCCTCAATCTCTCGGAACCTCTCGATTTTGGGATGGTTTCTCCTGCTTTTGCGGAGGCGCGGCAAGTGGGACGCGCCTTCGCGGTTCAAATCTATGTGCAGTTTGCAGATGGTCGCACCAAAGACGCTATCGACACTGCCCGCGATGGGCTACGCCTTGCGTATGCACTGGAACACCACAGCCTACTAGGTTGGCTTACTGGAAGCGCAATCGAGCCATTGATACTGAACACCCTTACCGAGCGGCTAAACCAACTCTCTTTTGTAGACTGCAAACGCCTCTTTACTTTAGCCGAAGACTGGGCAAAGACCGCCAACCTCCTCGAAGTAGCACTAGAACGGGAGCGGTTGGCAAGTTTGGCACAACTGAAAGCGCAACTAAACCAGAACGAAGCCGACTGGAAGCAGACCGAAACCCAACTGACCAAAGCCTACCAACAGGTAGTACAACTCCAGCGACAACCCTACTGGGAGCGTGAAGAGTTGGCGTTACCAGAGGGAACTGCCCAAGCGAGTGTACTGGCGGGAGTGTTGCGCCCTGTGTTCCAGCAGGTATCGGATAAACCGGTGCGCCGTTTGGCACAAGCGCGGATGTTGGGGTGTCATGCCGCCATTCGTCAGTATCGTTGGGAGAACCGCCACCTACCAACTACCCTCAATGAACTGAAAATCGGTGATATGGCGATAGACCCCTTTACCGGCAAAGAGTTTCGCTACGAGATAAAGATGGAGACATTTACCCTTGAGAGCGCAGGGGGCTATGAGCGGGACGACAAGGGGACTGTCAACAAAGAGAAGCGTCTGCCGGTTACGCTTACACCCTAAAATTTGGGTAATGGTTCTTTTCGTACTGCCTATTGGATAAGGAGACTGTCCGCGCCTTCGGCGCGGAACCTAACCCCCAGCCCCTTCCCGAAGCGGGAAGGGGTGACTATATCGCCTTGTGGTTCCGTTGTTTGCTATGTTAGCAGGAATGGCAAACAACGGAACAAACACCACCATCAAATTTTGCTACTGGTCTGTAAGCCTCAATAATAGTATTGGGAAATACCTCACAAAACTGCCTTTAACACCGTCCCTCCCCGTGTCGGGGAGGGATGTCCGCAGGACAGGGAGAGGTGAAAACAGCAAACTTTAGCTTAACAATTTGCTACCCGTACCAAACACAAAGGAACCCATTTGAAACGCCTACTCCTAACTCTCTGCCTTCTGGCTACCACCGTTCAGGTTGCAACTGCCCAACTTCCTTTGGCACAGAGCGTAACGAATACAACCAACTACTCCCTATACCGTTGGAAGCCCTACCGAAAGCAGGTGGTAAAACCCGCCGAGATTTTGGGTTACGAAATCGGAGAGCGAAACTCCACTTTCCGAGAGCAGGAGAGGGTACTGCTAGGAGTTGCAGAGAGTGCGAAAGAGCGGGTACGGGTTCTTGAATACGGCAAATCGGTGGAGGGCAGACCGTTGCGATTGGTTATCGTCAGTTCGCCCGAAAACCTTGCCAAACTAGATAAGATACAGGCGAACAACCTCCGCCTTGCCGATCCTCGTAAACTGACTACCGCCGCCGAAACAGAGGCACTACTCGCCTCTGCCCCCGCGATAACGTGGATAAACCACTGTATTCATGGCGACGAGACCGCCTCCTTCGAGGCGTTTATGGGGACATTCTATACCTTAGCCGCCTCCGAAGCCCCACAGATAAAAGAGGCACTACGGAACTCGGTAGTTATTCTCAACCCCGTATTCAATCCCGATGGACACGAGCGGTGTACCGTCTACTACAACTCCATAGGTTTGGGACTCCCCGATGGCTCTGCTTTTGAACGCTCTCAGCCGTGGGTAGTCAGTGGACGCTTTAACCACTACCGCTTTGATATGAACCGGGACAAGATGGTGCAGTCTCAAATCGAAGTGCAACAAGAGATAGCCGCCTATCTCAAATGGTATCCGCACGTATACGTAGACGAGCATGGGCAACCTGAGACCTACTTCTTCCCTCCCAACCCAGAGGCGATTCATACTGGCGTGGATGTCGCCCGCCTTAACAAGTGGACGAACGTATTTGGCAAGGCGAACGCGGCTACCTTCGATACGTTTGGTTGGCAACACGTTACCAAAGAGGACTTCGACTTCTTCTATCCCGGCTACCTCGATAGTTGGGCTACGTTCTCCGGTGCTATCGGTATGACCTACGAGACGGACGGCGGGTACACCCTGACGCGCCGTAGGCAAGATAGTACCGTGAGTACACTATGGGACGCGGTAATGCACCATATTGAGACGGCACTGACTACCATTCTCACGGCGGCGAAGCACCGTCAAGAACTGGTACGCGACTTCTGGCAGTACCGCAAGTCGGCACTCTACCCACAACTACTAAAAACCGTTGTGTTCCCTCCTCAAGACCCTGCGCGACTGGCGGAAGCAGTACGCCTTTTGCAACGCTCTGGGGTGGAGGTTCATATCTCAGGAAAGCCTTTTGAGAGTGCTACTGCCCACGACTACAGTACGCTGAACTCCTTTGGAATGAAGCACAGTTTTGCAGAAGGCTCTATCATCGTAGACCTCGCTCAGCCGCAAGGACACCTCGCCAAAGCCTTTTTGGAACCCGACCCCAAATTCTCTCCCGCCTTCCTAAAAGACCAACAAGAGCGGCGTAACCGTAACGAGAAGCGTAACGCCAACGAACCCCATGAAGGCTACACCTTTTACGATATTACCGCGTGGGCTTTGCCCTACTCGTTTGGGCTAGAGGCGTACTGGTTGGAAGAGGCTCCGCCCCTCAGAGGCAAAAGGCTTCCTAATGAGGGCTTGGAAGCGCAACTGGCAGGGAGTACCAAATCGGGAGTGATAGGCGCGAAAACGAACGCCGCCTACCTTATTCCCTACAACTCCGAGTCGGCGGCACTACTTACCCTGCGCCTAACACAAGAGGGGATTAGGGTTGCGGTTGCGAATAAACCCTTCCAAGCCGACGGCAAAGAGTGGGCGCGGGGAACCTTTATTGTGCGAGTAAACCGCAACGCCTCCAATCTCCATGAGAGGCTAGACACACTGGGGCGTTCGTTGGGAGTGCCTGTGTTTGCGGTACTGTCCTCTTATGCGGAGGAGGTGGGTATCGGTTCGCAGAGCGTTTCGGTGGTGAACCCTCCCTCTATCGGGGTGGTGGTGGGCGATAACGTGGCTCAGACCAGTTATGGGGCAGTATGGTATCTTTTAGAGAAAAAAGCGGGGGTAAAGTTCACCCCAATACGCCTAGACCGTTTGGCGGGAACAGAACTCTCCCGCTTTAATGTGCTGATATTCCCAGATGGAGACGGCTATAGCGGAGTGCTGGGCAAGGGGGGCATCGACAAGGTAAAGGAGTGGGTACAGAAAGGCGGGGCGTTGGTGGGGCTAGAGGGTGGGGCGCAGTGGCTTACCGAGAAAGAGGTGGGCATTTCGGAGGTGAAAGGAGTGGGTGAGGAGGGCGGTAAAAAGCCTCTGGAGATACCGGGAGCCTTTTTTAAGGCTAAGATAGACACCACACACTTTCTAGGCTACGGCTACCCCAAAGAGGAGATAGCAGTTCCTGTTATGGGAGGAACCTTTTGGAAACCCACCAAAAAGGGAAGTAATGTGGTGAGTTTTGGGAAGGGGAAAGCGCGGCTTTCCGGCTTTGTGTGGGAGGGGAACACCGAAGAGTTGCTTGCCGAAACCGCTTACGTGATTGATGAACCCACCGGACGCGGACACGCCCTTCTTTTCCAGAACGACCCTACTTTCCGCGTGATGTGGGCGGGACTGCACCGAATGTTTTGGAACGCCCTCTTATTTGGCTCTGGTACACGCGGCGTTACCGCAGAAAACTGAGGCAATACCCCGAACTGGGTGCAGGGAAAAGACCCCTTTGTGCCGAACTACTCTGTTGCTTTAGGTTTACCAATTAGAGGAGGCTTTTGCGTGTTAAAACGTCGCTTTGGAAAAACGAACATGAATTTGAGCGTACTCACTTTTGGGGCAATGCGAATCACCCCCGAAGGCACAGAGACGCAGACGCAGTGTATTGACCGCGCTTTCGCGACTATGCGCCGCGCTCTGGATGTGGGAATCAACCATATCGAGACCGCACGGGGCTATGGGCAGAGCGAAGAGCTGATTGGTCGCGCTCTTAAAGAGGGGGTTATCAAGCGGGAGGAGTTCTACCTTACCACCAAGATAGGACCTAGTGAAACCGCCGACCAGTTCCGCACGAACCTAGACGATAGTATGCGGCGTATGAACGTGGATTTCGTGGATAACCTAGATATTCACGGCATAAACACTTCGGAACTTATCGCCTATTCGGTTCGCAAAGACGGCTGTGTAGAGGCGAGCCAGAAGGCGATTTCGGAGGGGCTAGTCGCGCACTTGGGCTTCTCTACTCACGCCCCCGTAGAGGTGATACTAGAGACCCTAAACACCGACCTCTTCTCTTCGGTCAACCTCCACTACTACTATGTAAACCCACGCAATAAGCCCGCCGTAGACCTCGCTACTGCGAAAGACATGGGGGTCTTTATCATATCTCCAACGGATAAGGGGGGGCAACTCTTCAACCCGCCTCCCAAACTGGTAGAACTGTGCGCCCCCTGGACACCGATTCAGATGAACCAGAGGTGGCTCCTCACGCAACCCGAAGTCCACACCCTTTCGTTAGGTTGTGCGCGTCCCTCCGAGTTCGATGCCCACCTAGAGATGGCAAATCATCCGCAAGGGGCGTTGACGGCAGAAGAGGAGGCGATATTCGCAACACTAAAGGCGGCAATGGACGGTATTGGGAACTCCTACTGCTCTTTCTGCCATGCCTGTCTACCCTGCCCAGAAGATGTGCATATCCCCGAAATTCTGCGGTTCCGTAACCTCGCCAAAGCCTACGATATGCTGGAGTTTGGGAAGTACCGTTACAAAATGCTGGCGCACCGTGACCCCAGTACGGGCGAAAGAGTGGGCGGCGCAAACCACTGGTTTCCCGGAACTGATGGCAGTTTTTGTACCGATTGCGGCGACTGCTTACCGCGCTGTCCCCTTAATCTTCCTATTCCGCAACTGCTTGCCGAATCCCACGAACTGTTTTCGGGGGAGGTAGGCAAAAGGCTTTGGGAGGAGTAGGTTTCTCCTGTTCCTCTGTAACTAAGATACCGAGAGATTTATGCCGCCCACTGTAGAGATGCAACCTGAAGAGAACGCTTCGCGAATCTCCTTGCTGTACCTTTTCAAAGTCTGGTTCTCTCTCGGTATCGAGTCGTTTGGGGGTGGCTCAACCACCCTTACCCTCATCCAACGCGCCGCCATAGATAGAGAGGGCTGGATGACGATGGAGGAGTTTACGCGCTACTGGGCGATATGTCAGGTTGCTCCGGGTATCAACCTCTTTGGTCTCACTATTCTGCTTGGGCGGCATATTGCTGGGGCGGCGGGCGTTTTTGTCTGTATGTGCGGACTGATTCTCCCTAGCGTCTCCGTTACGATACTGATGACAGCCGGGTATGCCTACCTCCAACACTTCCCCATCCTCCAGAGGGCGGTACGTGGTATCGTTCCTACTACGGTTGGCTTGGGGCTAGTCACCTTTTACCATGTACTTGCCCCCATGCTAAAACGCGGATACCGCGAAGGAATCCGAAGTTTGAGCGCGTTGCTTCTGCTTCTCTCGGCAAGCATTGCTATCGCGGCACGGGGAAGAGTGATGGTCTACCTTGTACTGGTTGGTACGGGGCTACTGGGGGCGTTACTATACGGAACGGTAGTTACGATACCCCAAGAGAAGAAGGGAGAGACCGCGAAGTGAACCCGCTCGTTGCGTTTAGTACTATGCTTCAAGCGTCGCTCTTCTCTACAGGGGGCATGGGAAACCTCCCCATGATACACGACCACTATGTGCCGGAGGGGTGGGCAACCAACCAAACCTTTGCGGAGTCGTTGGCAGTAGGACAACTAAGTCCCGGTCCGAATGGGCTTTGGGTCGTCAGTTTGGGCTACCTCACAGACGGGCTACGGGGTTCGTTGTTAGCGACACTAGCGATTATTTTGCCCCCGCTTGTGGTGCTACTGCTAGAGCGAGTGTATCATCGTTTGGAGAAGCAGAGGGCTATGGAGGGCTTTGTACGCGGTATTATGCTCTCTTCGATGGGGATTTTTGCTGTGATTATGACGCGGTTACTCACCAGTTCAAAGGTAGATGGGCGCGGCTTGGCGATTGTGGTAGGGGCAATCGTACTCGGCTCTATCAAAAAAATTCCCGTTGCGGTGGTTCTTATTATTGGGGCGATAGCGGGGATACTGCTCTACTCTTGAGGACTGCCTTTTCGAGAGAGAAGTTTGAGTAAGGGGGCAATGGTAACGCCCTGAACCAGAATCGAGAACGCGACTACCGCGAAGGTTATCGCGACTATCTCTTGCCGATGCACGAGGTTTTCGGGTAAGCCGAGTGCCAATGCCAAAGACAACGCCCCTCGCAAGCCACCCCAAAACAGGACGTGCTGGTGAGCGGTAGCGACCCGTAGCCGCGACTTCGCAAATAGCCCACACGAGACATAGACCGTTAGCGCACGTCCGAATGTGGTAAGCAGTATCACCATGAGGATAGGATACCAGAAGGCGTGAAGGTTCTGCTGAGTGAGTTGCACCCCCATCAGCAGGAAGATAATGGAGTTCGCTACAAACCCCATAAACTCCCAAAACGAGACTACCGCCTCGCGCCCCTTATCAGAAAACGCCCCAATATCTCCAAAGTTCCCCAAAATCACCCCTGCGGTTAGGGTCGCAAGTACTCCCGAAAAGTGGAAATACTCCGCCAACAGAAACGAGCCATAGGCGGCAATCGTGGTAAATGTAATCTCGACAAGGTGGTCGTCGGTCTGTCCTGCCAACCCCAAAACCGCCCCTGCAACCAGTGAGCCACACACAATCCCCCCTAGTACCGTAAACACAAAAGACCCCGTGATACTTAGCGGAGTAAGCATTTCGCCCTGTATCCCCGCCATAGCGATAACAAATAACACCGCCACCGTACCATCGTTGAGAAGGCTCTCTGCATCTACCAGTAGCCGTAGCCTCTCGGAGACGTTTATCTCTTTGAAGGTGGCGAGTACCGCAACGGGGTCGGTGGCAGAGAGCAGTACCCCCAGCAACAGCGCAAGAGCCGGATGCCAGCCGAACAGCTTCGTCGCCCCAAACGCCGTCACTCCTAACGAGAGCAGTACTCCAAACGTGGCTAAAACGACAATCACAGCGAGGTCTTTGCGGAAGGCACGCCACTCTACATGAAAGGCGGCTTCAAAGAGGAGAGGGGGCAGAAGTGCCATAAAGACCAGTTCGCGAGTAAGAGCCATTTCGATTTTAAGGGGCGAAAACGCCAACCCAATACCCGCCAACACCAGCCCAACCGCATAAGGGAGCCGAAGTTTGCGTACTAACATAGAGACGATACCCGCAATTAGCAGTAGAACCACAACCCGCTCGATACCCCAACTCATTCCGCTTCTCCCTTCGGTTGCTCTGTGTACTCGTCAAATTTCTCTTTTGGCAAGTATACCCTTACTAACGCCGATTGTGAACGGGGTACTATAAGAGGAGTAGGTTCTATTGTTGTGTAGAAAGCGGAGAGCATTACGCCCATTATGGAGTTAGAGTATAAAAGTGGTTCCCCTGCGCCCCTTTGGAAAGAGGGGGTTCAGCGTGTGTACCTCTTCTTTGGGAGCGAAGATAGGCTGAAACAGGAGGCGGTAGACGCGCTTATCAAGGCAACCGTCTCGCCCGATTTCGCCGACTTCGATTTAGAGGTGTTGGATGTCTCTAATGCGGGGGCAGAGGCGATACTGGCTTCGGCGGGACAGGTTCCCTTTGGTTCGGACTATCGGGTGGTGGTGGTGCGCGGCATGGAGCAGTGGCGAGAGCGCGGCAAGAGCGCGGAGGCAGAGCGGCTTGCGGAGGGGGTGGAGCGGCTAGGAAGCGCGACCTGTTTGGTACTCGTCGCCTCTGCGGAAGAAGAAGACGACAAACGCAAAACCGCCGTCACTACCAAACTCGACAACGCCGTTAAGAAGGTGGGTGCGATAGTCGCGTTTCGTTCATTGAAGGGAGAGGGACTCTCTAAGTGGGTGGTGGAGCGGGTACGCAAAGAAGGGAAGCAGATAGAGGGCGAGGCGACGAACCTCCTACTGGAATCGGTGGGACACGAACTGCTTTCGCTGGAGCAGGAGATACTTAAACTCGTCTGTTGGGTGGATGAGCGTCCTACGATAACTTTGAAGGATGTAGGAACCGTTACCGCCTCTAGCCCAGAAGATGTGGTATTCAAACTGATAGATAGCATCACCCGCCGAGAGACCGATAACGCCCTGCAACTCCTCGCCGAAGTACACCGCTACGACCCCAAGCCCCAAGCCGTTGCAGGAAAACTCCTTGCTCTACTCTCGCGGCAGTACCGTATGTTGTGGCAAGCCAAGTTTTTGGATGGTAAGCGGGTCTCTCCGCGTGATGTACGGGCATTGCCTCCCGAACTGGCAAGCGAACTTCCCTCCGAAGGCAACATCGCACAGATTGCCTTTCGTGCCGGCGACCTGTTTCAGTTGGCGCGTAACTACTCTTGGGACGAACTAACTCAGGTGATGGAGTGGCTACTGCTCTGCGACCTTGCCAACAAAGGGAATGTACTAGAGGCGGTGGGTATCTTTGGAACCGACCCCGTAGGAAACTTACAACTGTTGGTACTGCTACTAACGGGGGCAACGAACAGAAAACAACGCTCTGCGTAAAGAGGTCTCCCAATCTAAGAGGGAATTTAACCCCGTCTCGCGAATCTAGTTTTACCTAAAAAATAGACACGAACAGAGGAGAGTTTGGTATCTATGGCAGAACAGAAATTCCTTGCATTTGACCTTGGGGCAGAGAGTGGGCGCGGCTTGATAGGCTTGTTTGATGGAGAGCGGTTGCGGCTAGAGGACGTGCATCGGTTTGGAAACGGCTCTGTGCGGATACAGAACACCCTGCACTGGGACATACTGCGCCTCTTCTCCGAACTCAAGAAGGGGCTAGGACTTGCGGTTGCCGCGCATGGTAAAGAGATAGCCGCTATCGGTATCGACACTTGGGGAGTGGACTTCGGACTGCTAGGGCGGGATGATGTACTGCTGGGCAACCCGCGTCACTATCGCGACCATGCCAACGATGGGATTATGGACGTTGCCTTCCAAACCATGCCAAAAGCAGAGATGTTTGGGCGCACCGGGATTCAGTTTATGCAGTTTAACACGCTGTTCCAACTGCTTGCCCTCCAACGTCAAAACTCGCCTATCTTGGAGAACGCCAAAACCCTCCTAATGATTCCCGACCTTCTCAACTTCTTCTTTACGGGCGAGAAGGCTACCGAATACAGTATCGCCAGCACCTCCCAGATGATAGACCCTTTCCGACGTACTTGGGATACAGACCTGCTCTCGCGTTTTCAACTTCCTGCTTCGCTTCTCACCTCACTTGTGCCTACGGGCAGTACGATAGGGGTATTGCGGGGTGATATTGCAGAGGAGGCGGGTTGTGGGGCGATAAAAGTGGTTGCTCCCGCGGAACACGACACGGGGTCGGCAGTCGTCTCGGTTCCTGCTACTACTCCCGACTACGCCTATATCAGTAGCGGCACATGGTCACTCATGGGGATAGAGACGATGGAGCCGCGTATCTCGGAGCAGACCGCCGCCGCCAATGTGACCAACGAAGGGGGGGCGTGTGGGACGGTACGCCTCCTAAAGAACATTATGGGGCTTTGGTTGGTTCAGGAGTGCCGCCGTTCGTGGGCGCGAAGAGGGGACGAGTACTCCTATACCGATTTGACCGCGCAAGCCTCTGCCGCTCCTGCTTTTGGTGCAGTGATTGAGCCGGATGCCCTTGCGTTTCTCTCACCTACGGATATGGTGGCAGAGATTGCCAAGTTCTGCCAACAGACGGGGCAACAAGCCCCTGCAACGGTAGGCGCAACGGTACGCACCTGCCTCGAAAGCCTTGCGCTTAAATATCGGTGGGTATTAGAGCGTATGGAGGAGTTTCGCGGGGGGCGTATTGAGGTGATTCATATTGTGGGCGGGGGAACGCAGAACCGCTTACTCTGCCAACTTACCGCCAATGCAACAGGGCGCACTGTAGTAGCCGGACCAGTGGAGGCAACCGCCATAGGAAACGTACTGATGCAGGCGTATGGGTGCGGACTGCTAGGTTCTTTGGACGAGGCGCGTGAGGTAGTGCGCCGCTCTTTTGAACTGATAACCTACACCCCGCAAGGTAGCGCGGCACAGTGGGAAGAGGCGTATCAGCAGTATCTGCGGGTAAGCCACTTCGCGGGGTAGTCAGGTAATCGCATCACTCTGAGGTATTACGTGCTGGAAGGTAATTCACCCCCTCTAAATCTCCCCCTTCGCAAGGTGGAGACTTGCAATGCACACCTATAGAGAGATAAGACGCTACTTCTTGCGTTTCAAAACCACACTCTCTCCTAGTCTTACAGTAACAACCTCCCAGCCTTGCTCACCGTATTCGTTCAGCAGTGAGGCGGACATTGTAGGTCCAATAAGGACATCTTCGTCGTACCACTCTGCCTTTAAGCCATGTAACCTTAGCATCAGTATTTTGTACTCAAATCGCTCCATAAATGCCTCCTAATATAAAACTCCTCTCTATAGGTACGTAGAGAGGAGAAGGCGGGTTTCAACTCTTAGTAGAGCCTACATCACAATCGTGCCGTCGTAGTTGCGGATAAGCCCTACCACTTTACCGATGATGTGGCTGTCTTCACGTTTAATCTCAATGGGGTCGTAGGCGGGATTGGCGGCGATAAGTTTTACCACTTTGCCCGTAAACTGGATATGCTTTACCGTCGCTTCATCTCCGAGCAGTACCGCTACGAGGTCGCCGTTATCTGCTGTCTGTTGGGGGCGAATCACTACAAAGTCGCGGGGCATAATGTGCGCCCCAATCATCGAGTCGCCTTTGACCTGTAGGGCGAATACATTGGCGGAGTTGCCCGTCATCTCTTGAGGGACAGGGATATACCCTTCGATGTTCTGGGTGGCGGTAATGGGAACACCTGCCGCAATCGTACCCACATGAGGAATCATCTGCACGTTTTTGGTGGGGGCGGTAGCACCGGTCTTCCCAATAATGCTAATGGAACGGGAGGTGTTGGCGCGTTTAATCATGCCTTTGCGCTCTAGTGCGTCGAGGTGAACGGTAACACCGCGCAGACTGGAGATGCTAAAGCGGTTGCCAATCTCACGAATACTGGGCGGATAGCCGTTTTCATTAACATATTCCATTAAAAATTCGAGTATTCTCCGTTGTTTTTCGGTAAGTCCGCGGGTCATTCGGGTTGACCTCCTTTGCGTAGTGTGTGTGTAATTTTTACGACGCACGAGCGTCTACTATTAACTGTACACCTTTCTGTGCTTTGATGTCAAGTAGTGGGTCGAAAATAGATGTATATTTGTCTAAAATTCGTGTTATTTTATGCGATAGATAGAGATAAACCTTTTGCGCTTCTTCTCCGTATATTGACTTAGGGGGTGTTTCTGGAATATAATGCGTTGTTGTTTTGGGTACGGGTCTGTATCCAAAGAAAAGGAGTGTCCGATTGAGTTCTGTTACCTCTAAGAGCGAAGAGGGTGTTTTGGAGGGGGGGGCTGTGCCTCCGCGCCTTTCGGTGGTTGTACCTGCCTATAATGAGGAGGTGCGAATCGGGGGGACGCTAGAGAGAATGGTCGCCTATTTCCGTGAGAAGCACGAGAGTTTTGAGATTTTGGTGGTGAGCGATGGCAGTACCGACGGCACACACACCGTTGTAAACGCCATTGCAGAGGCGCACCCAGAGGTACAACTGCTGACCTACAGCCCCAACCGAGGCAAAGGCTACGCCGTCCGACACGGGATGCTTGCCGCAAAAGGGGAGTGGGTTCTCTTTAGTGATGCCGACCTTGCTACCCCTATTGAGGAGATAGAGAAGCTCGCAGTTGCCCTCGAAAACGGTTTTGATATTGCTATTGGGTCGCGGGATACCGTTGGGTCGGAACTGGTGCGCCGTCAGTCGTTTGTACGCGAATTTGGAGGCAAGTGCTTCAATAAGATGGTGCAGTTTATGGCGGTTCCCGGTATCCACGACACGCAGTGCGGCTTCAAACTCTTCACCAAACGCGCCTCCCAAGCCCTCTTCTCCCGCTGTCAGATAGACCACTTCGCTTTCGATGTAGAGGTGCTGTTTTTGGCGCGGAAATACGGATACCGTATCTCGGAGACCCCGGTACGTTGGGCGCACCAAGAAGGCTCGAAAGTCCGTTTTGTACGCGATGCTATTCGTATGATAAAAACCCTGTTCCGTATCCGCTTCACCAACTACGGTGAGGCTACCTCAACGCACAGATTGCCCACACCATGAACACCGCAGAATATGAGCGTATGTATCACCTAGAGGACTCCTACTGGTGGTATGTAGGCAGACACCGCCTTGTAGAATCTATCTTGCGCTCCCGCTTTGGTGCGCCCAACCCCCTCGCAATCTCCGAGCGCACCATTTTGGATGTGGGCTGTGGAACGGGGGCGATGTCGGTTCGCCTTAAAAAGTGGGGCAAACTCGTCTCTGCCGACTTCTCGCCGCTTGCTCTTCAGTTTTCGCGGCGTAGAGGGCTGGAGTCGTTGGTTCGTGCCGATGCCATGAAACTCCCGCTTGGTACAGGGCAGTTTGACGTGCTTATCGCGATGGATATGCTAGAACACCTCCCCGATGATAAGGCGGCACTGGATGAGTTCCATCGTGTTCTAAAACCGGGAGGGATGCTTATCGCTACTGTTCCGGCATACCCGCATCTATGGAGCGAACACGATGTCGCCGCGATGCACTTCCGCCGCTACCTGCGCCCCGAACTGCTACGCCGCGTCTCCGATGCGGGGTTTAAGATAGAGAAACTTTCGCACACCATGACCACGCTCTACCCCATCGTAGCCGTGCAAAGACGACTCTCTGCTCGGAAACCGATGGGTAAAGAGGCGAAAACCTCTATTCCTCTCTTTCCTGCCCCCGTAAACTACGGTCTAAAGCAGTTGGTTTCCGTAGAGAACGTGTTTGCCCAACGCCTCAACTTCCCGTTTGGCGTTACTTTGCTCACCATCGCCAAGAAGTCTTTGTAACCACAGTAGGGGCTTCTTCGTATCTATAGAAAGTTACTTGAAGGAGATTCTATTTAGGTATGTCCAAACGCCCCTTACTCTTGTTTGCGGTAGGAACGCTCTGCTTCCTGCCGCATTTTGCGGTATCTACCCGCGCTCAAGCCCCCGACCTCGCTCCCAAACTGGCAAAAATCGAAGAGACCCTTGATAAAAAGTACAAGGAACTCCATATCCCCGGCGTAGCGATTGCGATTGTTAAGGACGACAAAATTATCTATAGCAAAGGGCTAGGGCTACGCAACCTCGAAACAAAACAGCCTGTTACTCCTAACACGCTCTTTGCGATAGGCTCTTCATCCAAAGCCTTTACTGCGATGTCGGTAATGATGTCGGTAGAGGAGAAAAAACTCTCACTTAGCGATGCACCCCGCCTGTATCTGCCCTATTTCCGTATGCGTGACTCCGAAACCGATAGCAAAATCACCGTGAGGGACTTGCTTTGCCACCGCTCTGGCTTGCCGCGCACCGACCTCTCTTGGTATACAGGGGTACTAAGCCCCGAAGAGGTGATTCGGGCGGCGTGCGAAGCAGTTCCTACTGCGAAGTTAGGAGAGAAGTTTCAGTACCAAAATGTGATGTTTCTTACCGCGGGGGAGATTGTCGCAAAAGTTCAAAAGACGAGTTGGCAAAACTTTGTCCACAAGCGTATTTTTGAACCGCTCGGCATGAAGCAGTCCAACTTCACCCCAAAAGAGACGTACCGTTACCCCGACTACTCTTTGGGGTATACCTACCTCGAAGCCACCAAAACCACCCAACACCTCCCCATGCGTACCCTTACCAATGCCGCCCCCGCAGGAGCCATTAACTCCAACGTAACCGAGATGGCGCAGTGGATACGCTTCCTGCTGAATAGGGGAGTATATAACGGCAAACGGCTAGTTTCCGAAGCGAGTATCGACGAGGTGATGAAGCCGCAGATGAAGATGAGCCCCAAATCTGATTACGGACTAGGCTGGATGCTATACGACTGGAACGGGCATAAAATTGTGGAACATGGCGGGAACATCGACGGCTTTAACGCTCAAGTCGCTCTCATGCCCGACCTGAAACTAGGCTTCGTGCTACTTACCAATGTGAGTGCCTCTTCGTTAGGCGGCGCGATGATGGATAGTGTTTGGGAGAACCTTGTGGGTGGCAAGAAAGCCGTAGAGGAGCCTAAGCCTCAAGCCGCCGCGCCCTCCATAGACCCAAAAGAGGAGGCGGGAACCTACCGACTTGCGGAAGCGAACATGGATTTTACCATCGCTTTTGAGAACGGCAAACTGGTTCTGCACGTCCCGAATCAACCTGCCTACTCTTTGGAGTTTGTAAGTGGGCGACGCTACAAACTTGGCTCACCAGCCCCTGCGGGCTTCTTTGCTACTTTCCGCCCTAATAAAGAGAACCCCAAGATTACCGAACTGTTCCTCGAACAGCCGCAAGGCAACATTACCCTGCTAAAGCGGGATACAAAACCCACCTTCCAATCCCCCATAACGGTAGAGGAGTTGCGCCAGAAGCGGTTAGAGGCACTTGGCGGAGAGACCAAACTCCGTAACCTAAAAACCCTTACCATTACCTCTTTTGCAGAAGCGGAGAGCCAAGGGTATAACGTGAAAGCCGTGCAGTACTACCAAACCCCCAACCTTACCTCCGAAGTTACGGAGATGTTTTCGGTAGGGAAAAAGATAGGCTCTTCCCGTGAATACTTTGATGGTACGAATGGGGGAGAGGTAGCTAGTTTTGGGCTACCGATTACAAAGTACGGCGACGATTTGGCAGAGGCAGGACGAACTCATATTCTCTACGCCATTCTGGAAGAGAAACGTCTTTTCAAGAGCATAGCGATAACCGGGATAGAGAAAGTAGACGGAGAGGATGCCTACGTGTTAGAGAAGACACCCGAAAAAGGGCTTCCCATTAAAGAGTACCTCTCCACTTCGCGCTTCCTTCTCCTAAAAACCGTAGCGAAAGGGGCTACCACTACCTACCATGACTACCGTAATGTGGGCGGCTTGAAGATTCCTTTCCGTACTCTTACCAATGTTCCCGGTGCTGGCAACATCGTTACCACCGTGCAAAAAGTGAAAATAGACGACGAACTACCAGAAAGTCTGTTCGCGCCCCCTGCTACCACCACCCCGTAATCGGGAACCATCGCAAAGGGAGATTGCCTTGAAACGTGACTACTCGCGCATTGCCGTCTGGGTCTGTGTGCTACTTGTGCTACCCTGTCTAACCTACTCACAGGCAACGAATACCGCCTATACACGCCGCAATCTCCCCGCCGTTAAGATAACCACCCCTCCCAAAATAGATGGCGACCTCTCGGATGAGGTATGGAAAACGGTTCCGAAAGCCGATACTTTTACCGATGTGCAAAATGGAAGCGTGGTATCAGAGCAGACTACTGCGTACCTTGCCTACGACGATAAGTACCTCTATGTTGGATTCCTGTGTAAAGACAGCAACCCTAGCCAGATAACGGCACGAGAGACGGTACAAGACCACAAGTACGCCAGTGAGCAGGATAGCCCGTTCAGTAACGCGCCTCCCAAGCCCGAAAGCGAAGACAATGTAGAGATTATCCTCGACCCCTTCGAGGCGCACCGCCCTCAAGATGTAACCCGCTTCTCCTTAAACGCTATCGGAACCCGTTCTGCCCGACTAGGCGGGGGACGCGGTAGCAAAGTAGAGTGGAAAGGGGATTGGGAAGGGGCGGTTAAGCGGCTACCAGACGGCTGGTCGGCAGAGATGCGGATACCTTGGGGCATACTCAACTACCCCCAGAGCAAGACCGCGATTCGTATGGGGCTGAACTTCCAACGCTTCCAACTGCGTACCCACCTGCTCTCCATGTGGAGTAACATCGGCGCACAAGGGTTTTATGAGCAAGAGGGAACTTGGACAGACGTACAGGTTCCGCAAGAGGCATTTCGTTCCAAGCTCTCTCTGCTTCCGTACCTCCTGCCCGGTCTCTCGGCGCATGGGCAGTCGCTAGGCATGGGGCTAGATGCTCGTTATACCATCACCCCCGAACTAACGGCGGTAGGCAGTGTACATCCCGACTTTGCAACGGTAGAGGCGGCGATACAGTCGGTACAGTTTTCGCATACAGAGCAGTTTGTACAGGAGCGTCGTCCGTTTTTCTTAGAGGGGCGCGACTTTTTCAACCCCTCTATGAAGATTAACGACATCGGCTCGTTTTTCTACTCCAACCGTATTCCTACCTTCGATGTGGGAGAGAAACTGTACGGAAAACTGACCCCTACCGACACACTTGGCTTTCTGCACACAACCGATTGGGGACACCGTACCGATGTGGTAGCGCGGTATCAGCATGACCACTCCGAAACCGCCCGCTCTGGGCTAATGCTCATGCACAAAAGCGAGATAGGCGACAATAACACCGTAGGGCTATTCGACCATCATACCCGATGGGGTAAGGCAGGTTTTGAGACGTGGTGGTCGCTCACTTCGGGAGACAACGCGGGGGGCAACGCCAAAGCCTTTAGCATGACTTACGAGGACAAACTCGTCTCATCCGCCGTTCAGTACTACGACCTTACCGATAACTTCAAGGTATCCGATGGGTACTTACCCTTCAATCAGTTTCATGGATTTGTGTTCGCTACCAACTGGAGCAACGAATGGCGAAGCGGCTTTTGGCGCAGTTTTCAGTTCTCGGTACTACCGCTCTACTGGAAGCACAACGACGGTAGCCCTTATTTGGAGGGGCCACAAGGTGGTATCACCTTCGATACTCGTAGCGACTGGCGTTTTGAACTGGACTTTACCAATATGAAGTTCGAGGGGCAACGCGACACCAATGTCGGATTCGAGATACATAGCGGAGCCACCAACCGATTTCGGCATATCGGGCTACGGGCGCAGATAGGGACGGTGGGCGACCACGCCTCTACACTATTGGGCCCCATTTTCAGTACGCACCTGTTTCGGAAACTGGATGTTTCGTATGGCGGAACCATCGAAAACAGGTTGGGTATCGCCCAACAGCACATCCTTAGCCTAAACTACGAGGTATCGCCCGTTCGTTCGTTTGGGGGGCGCATTGTACAGCAGAACAACGACACGAACGCCTATCTTTTCTATCGAAACTCTGGCGGAAAGGGACTAGAGACCTATGTTATCTTGGGAGACCCCAACGCGGTTCGTACCGTGCGGGGCTTGCAAGTTAAGTTCGTGTTCGCACTCTAACTCTATGTGAGAGGGAAAACCATGCAGAAGGAACCCGTAAAGTATCCCTGGGATCAAGACGGCTACTATAGTGAGTATCACAACCGTATGCGAATGATTGCGCTCTATGTGGCGCAGTTCCATGCCGACCCTGTACTGGACTTGGGGTGTGGGCATGGCAAAATGCGCGACCTGCTTCCCAAAGGTACGGGCTATTTTGGGTGCGATGGTCACTGGGACAAGCCACCCTACGACGACGCACCCTACGAGAACTGGCTCTTTAAGAAAGAGAACCCAGCAATGCCCTTTGAAGGCACAACCTTCGGGGCGATTGTCTGCTCTGGGCTTATCGAGTATATCGACGACCAACCCGCCCTCTTCAAGGCGATATACAGCCGTATTCAGCCGGGCGGCTACTTTATCTGTTCGGCTATCAATCCCCGTTTTCTACCCTTTTGGTTGGGCAAGCACCGCCTTCCCAAAGGCAAGTGGCATCCTGCTTGGCACGAAGTACGCCCCTTTAGAGCGGTACTCACCGACATAAAACAAGCAGGGTTTGAACTGGTCTCCTATACATGGGTTCCCGAAAAAACCAACTCCGAAGCCATTGCAAAACAGGCGATAGCAGACACACAACCACTTGGGAACAGCCTTCCCGCGTTCGTGAATTTATCGCAAACACAGATACTTTTTGTGGCTCGGAAGCCTTTGTGATAAGAAGGCTCCGATTCAGTAGACTCTTTGCTAAAAGACAGATTTGCGTATACAAAATTCGGGGTCATTTTATTCTCTGAATCTGCCCGAATCACCTTGCAGACTCTCTGCCCACTTTGCTATAATTAGCGTGTCCCACAACTCCACTCCCACAGATTTAGTTAGCAAAATCCCCCAATGAGTACTAGGGGAGTGGTGGACACGGCTTGTAAGAGGGGATGCAGAGAAGGATGGACATGAGCGGAGAACTGCCTTTTGGAGAGGAAGAACAGAGCGATGCCCTAAAACGGGTATGGGCTTTGTGCCTGACTCTTATTCAGGCAAAAGTTCCCGTTGTCACCTATCAGTCGTTTATCTGCACCATTCAGCCCATAAGCTACGTAGACGATACCGTGACCCTTGCAGTTACCAACCTTTACGCCAAAGACTGGCTCCAAAAGAACGCCGCGAACCCCATTCGTAAGGCTCTGGAGTTCCACCTAGACACCAACGGCATCCAGCTCAACTTTATCGTTAGGGCAAAAGACCCCTCCCGTGAGTCCTCACGCCAACCCATTCCCGTTCAGCAACAACTGCCCCTAGAAGCAGAGGCAGAAGAACCCGAAACCGTTATCACACGTGGGCAAATCGAATCGCCTGTACCCGTACCCAGCAACCCTAAGTCATCGTCTTCCAATCGTGCCTCTGCCCGTAAAGAGGGGAAGTTCAAAGAGAACGAACTGCCTATTCCTTCCCTCCCGCTCAACGAAAAGTACACGTTCGACTCGTTTCTGGTGGGTCGCTCCAACCGATTGGCTCATGCGGGGGCGTTGCAGGTCGCAGAGCGTCCCGGAGAGGTCTACAATCCCCTGTTTCTATACGGTGGTCCGGGGTTGGGGAAGACACACCTGCTCCAAGCGATTGCCCATGCGATGCGTCAAAAGAATCCAGATGCGCGTATCGCTTACGTCTCTGGGGAGTATTTTGCACAGCACTACATCATGGCACTACGCGACCACGCTACCGAAGATTTTCGGCGGCAGTACCGCATGGTAGATGTCTGGCTAGTAGACGATATTCAGTTTATTGCGGGGAAAGAGCATACCAAAGAGGAGTTTTTCCACACCTTCAACGCCCTCTACCAGAGCGGTAAGCAGATAGTTCTCGCAAGTGACCGTACCCCCCGCGAGCTGAATACGATGGACGAACGCCTGCGCTCACGCTTCCAAAGCGGTCTTATCGCCGACATTGGTGCACCCGATTTAGAGACTCGTATCGCTATCTTACAACGCTGTAGGCAACGCGAACGCGCCGACGTTCCCGACGACGTACTAACCTATATTGCCAGTGCCATTCAGTCGAATATCCGTGCCTTAGAGGGTGCTCTAACGAAACTACTCGCCTACTCCTCCATTATGAAACTGCCCATTCGCCCCGAACTAGCGCAAGAGGTTCTAAGTGAGTACTTTATCGAGAAGCCGGTTCCTAGCCGCAAACTTACGGTAGATATTATTGTGGGGCAGGTTGGGGAGTTGTTTGGCATTACGGTAGAGGCACTCAAGGGACCTACCAGAAACAAAGATGTGTCTCAAGCCCGTCAAATCGCGATGTACTTGTGCCGCGAGTTGCTACCCGAACTAAACACCTCTACCACCGGAGCCGCGTTTGGTGGACGTGACCACGCGACAGTAGTCTATGCGTGCCAAAAGGTAAAAGCGATGCGGGAGATAGACCCCGAAACGTCTGACGCTCTAAACCGCCTCTATCGCGCTCTCTTGGGATAACACGCTTATCTTTTACATTAGTCCGCTTATCAAGAATATCTACCTGATAGGTAGAGGAAGCCGATGATGGAACAATGCTTACCCCCTTAAATCGGACAGTGCTTTAAGTTAAGTTGTTGTGTCATTGACCCGCACCCTTTTTCTCCTCAACTACACATTTTCGAAATTACCTCACTAGAGTATAGGGGAACGAGTCGGGATTGTCAACGCAGAGCAATATGACTTTCTGTATTACTCTGAGAGCCGTTTTGCGCGATAGCGGAACCAGAACCTGAGTTATGTATAGAGGATTTCGCCACTTGCCTATCGAATAGCGGAGTAGGACGAACGCATCGGGAGATGCAAACGGGTTTCGCCCGACGAGGAGCGGACATGAGCGATTATGAGGAGTTGACCCTGGAGGTTTCAGGCGTGAAGACCCGTGTAAGGAAGGGAGGCAGTGGTGCCCCCATTGTCTACTGGCACGGCGCGGGCGGCGGTGGGAGGTGGCACGCGCACCACGCACTGCTGGCGCAACATTTCACGGTCTACGCCCCCGACCATCCTGGCTGGAGTGATTCCGATAGCCCGGAGTGGATGGACACGATGCTGGACTACGCGCTTCACTACGATAGCCTTTTCCGCGCTTTGAATATTGAACGACCTACGCTTGTCGGTCACTCGCTGGGAGGGTGGATGGCGGCGACCTTCGCGGCTATCTACCCGACGCGCCTCTCTCGCCTTGTTCTTGTGAACGCCGCAGGCTATCCCTATGTTAAAGACGAGCAACCCGATTTTTTCGCCGCCGCCATGCGAGGAGGCGAGGCGTTCAGTAAGACGCTCTTCCATAACCCCGAAATCGCCGCCGCCTACTCGCCCGCAAACCCCACGCCAGAGGAAAGGATGCAACGCTTCCGGCATTTGACCTCTACCGCGCGACTTGCGTGGCACTGTTGGTACGATGAGAAGATGCCAATGCGCCTCGCAAGACTGGAGATTCCGGTGCTCGTGATGT
>OMJJ01000103.1 GCA_900299305.1 bacterium
GGAAGAGGGACTACGGTTTGCGGTTCGCGAAGGCGGACGCACCGTTGGCGCAGGGGTCGTTACTAAAGTCCTTGCGTAAATAATTCGTAACGAGGTCAGTCGCCTCTTTCAGTAGCCGACTGACCTCTTCATTCTGTGTGATACCTTAGTGGGAGATAGGTTTACCTATGGCAAATTTAGGACGTTTGGATAAGGTGCGTATTCGCCTCCGTGCGTTTGACCACCGAATTCTAGACCAGTCGGCGGAAAAAATCGTCGATACAGCAAAGCGCACAGGCGCACGGGTTGCAGGACCCATTCTTCTGCCAACCGAGCGTTCCATCTACTGCGTCAACCGTGGTACCACGATTGACAAAGAGTCGATGGAGCATTTCGAGCAGAGAACGCACAAACGCCTGATAGATATTCTGGAGCCAGGTCCCAAGACCATTGAGGCTCTAGGTCGCCTCGACCTTCCGAGCGGTGTGGACATCGAGATTAAACTCTAGGTACACACGGTTTGTGTAAGGCATTTTGAAAACTATCTTGGTATTTTACCAAGACCTGAACCACGAGCCCGAGCACTCTGTTCGGCTCAAAATACTGACTAGGAGACTACAGTGGTAGACACAATTCTGGGCAGGAAGATAGGTATGACTCAAATCTTTGATGAAAGAGGTGAAGTCGTACCCGTCACCGTGATAGAGGCAGGTCCCTGCATTGTCACGCAGCTCAAAAGTGTTGATAAGGACGGCTATACAGCGGTTCAAGTTGGCTTCGGCGAGATACGCGCCGGGCTGGTCAACAAACCTCAAAAGGGACATTTCGAGAAGGCGGGAGTAACTCCTCTACGCCGACTTCAGGAGATACGCACCTCCGACACGTCTGAGTATAAACTCGGCGATGAAATCAAGTGCGACATTTTTCAGGTGGGTCAGCGCGTTAAAGTGGTCGGAACCTCCAAAGGTAAAGGCTTTCAAGGCGTAGTCAAGCGGTTCCATTTTCACGGAGCCGACATGACACACGGTTCGATGATTCACCGCAAACCGCAGTCCGGTGGTGCAACCGATGCCGCCCGTACCTTCAAAGGAACCCGAAAGCCCGGTCAGATGGGCAACGTACAGAGTACTGTGCGTGGGCTTCGTATTGTGCGCGTGGACAGCGATAAGAACCTGCTGCTGATAGAAGGAGCCGTCCCTGGTGCAAACGGCGGGATGCTCACTATTCAGCGACTTAGCGGAGGACGAAGGGACTTCTAATGGCAACTATACCGCTTTATAACTCCGACGGAAAACAGATTGGCGAGTTGCCTCTTCCCGACGCAATTTTTGGTGTTGAGTTTAACGAATCTCTGGTACACCAAGCCATCGTGACCGAAGAGGCGAACCAACGACTCGGAACCGCGCAGACCAAAGAGCGCGGCGATGTGCGTGGTGGTGGACGCAAGCCCTTCCGTCAAAAAGGAACGGGTCGCGCCCGACAAGGTACGATTCGCGCTCCCCACTGGCGCAAAGGTGGAACCGTTTTCGGTCCGCACCCGCACAGTTTCCGCAAAGCATTCCCCGTGAAGATGCGCCGCAAAGCACTGCGCTGTGTCCTCTCGGCAAAAGTGAGAGGCAACGCCGTTATCGGGCTGGACGCACTCACATTTGAACAACCCAAAACTAAGCAGACCGTAGCTCTGCTGAAAGCACTGGGGCTATCCAATACGCGCCGCGTTCTTATCGTGATTCCCGAATACGATGTGACCGCTCTCAAATCTACCCGCAACCTGCCCACTGTAGAACTGCGCTATGCACCGAACTTCTCCGTTCGTGATGCGATGACCGCGCACAAAATCGTGCTGTTGCAAGGTGCTGTAGAGAAAATCGCCGCGGCTTGGACACCCTCCGCAACATCGGAAGAGGAGGTAGCGGCGTGAGAGACTCCTACATCATCATAGAGCGACCTCTGCTCACAGAAAAAAGCAACGACCAAACCGCGCACAATAAGTACCAGTTCCGCGTGAAAAAAGATGCCAACAAAATCGAAATCGCAGGTGCGATAGAGACCATCTACGCCACTCAGGACGTAAAAGTACTTGCCGTAAACACCCTGAACATAAAAGGGAAAAAAGGTCGCGTACTCACCCGCGGTGCCAAAGCCGGCTACTCTCCCGCATGGAAGAAAGCCGTTGTCACCACCAACAAACCACTGGAACTCTTTGAGGGTATCTAAGTCGGAAGAGAGAATGAGGATTTTCTATGCCATTACGACAGTATAAACCGACCACCCCTTCACGTCGTTTCCGAACTGGCTCCACCTACACGGAACTGACCCGACAACCGGGAACCAATCGCACTGTAGAGCCGCACAAGCCTTTGCTGGAACCGATAAAAAGAACCGGTGGACGAAACAATAAAGGGCGCATTACGCACCGATTTGCGGGCGGCGGTAACAAAAAAATGTACCGCGTGGTAGACTTCAAGCGCAACAAAGTGGATATTCCCGCCACCGTACTTACCATAGAGTACGACCCCAACCGTACCTGCCGTATCTCCCTCGTGGAGTACGCAGACGGCGAAAAACGGTATATCCTAACCCCCGAAGGGCTGAAAGAGGGAGCCACCGTTCTCTCTAGCGATACCGCCGACATTCGTCCCGGCAATAGCCTACCGCTTCGTGCCATTCCTATCGGTACGCAGATACACAACATCGAACTCAACCCCGGTAAGGGTGGGCAGATGGTACGCTCTGCGGGTACAAGCGCACAACTCATGGCGAAAGAGGCAAAGTACGCACAGGTTCGCCTTCCCTCCGGAGAGACTCGCCGTGTACTCCTTACTTGCCGCGCTACTGTTGGCGTAGTTGGTAATGCAGAACACGAGAACGAATCCTACGGAAAAGCGGGTAAGAGCCGATGGCTGGGTATTCGCCCCCACGTTCGTGGTGTTGCTATGACCCCCCGCGACCACCCACACGGTGGTGGTGAGGCGCAAAGCCCCATCGGACGCAAGAAAGGGCCCGCAACTCCTTGGGGCAAACCCGCGCTTGGTTACAAAACGCGCCGCAACCATTCGACAGACAAGTACATCACTCGTCGCCGTCATTCCTAACCTGAAACAATGGAGAGAGGCGGTTGCCTACCGCGCCGCCCTCTCTGGAGATATTTATGGGACGTTCACTTAAAAAAGGACCCTACGCCGATCCGAAACTCTTGGAAAAGATTCGGACGCTGAATGCCCGAAACGAGCGCAAAGCCATCAAAACATGGTCGCGCCGCTCGACCATCTTTCCCGATTTTATTGGGCATACTCTGCTCGTTCACGACGGGCGCAAACATATTCCTATCCTTGTTACCGAGAACATGGTGGGACACAAACTAGGCGAGTTTGCCGCAACCCGTACCTTCAAAGGTCACGCGGGGCAACAGATAGAACGCCGCTCCGGTATTAAATAGAAGAGGACGCAGAAAATGGCAGAACCCACCGTGGCTAGCGAGAACCCTAAATACCATCGCGAAAGCCGAAGACAAGGCAGAGGACGCAAAGTCTCTGATAACCAAGCACAAGCCGTCGCCAAATTCCTGCGCGTTCCTCCACGCAAAGCCCGTTTCGTTATCGACGAGGTGCGTGGACTCTACGTACAGGAGGCACTGGCTTTCCTAAACTTTATCCCCAACCGCGCCGCCGACCACATCGGTAAAGTAGTTACCTCTGCGGCAAGCAACGGGGTAAACAACCATAACCTCCGACTAACCAACCTCAAAATTGTAGAGGCGCGTGTGGACGAGGGACCCCGCATGAAGCGTATGCAACCCCGCGCACAAGGGCGTGCCTACGCGATTTTGAAGCGTACTTGCCACATCACTATTACGGTAGAAGATGTACCCCGCGCCGCAAAGCCCCGCAAACTGGGCGCACGGGCGGCGGCGGCAAGAGCGGCAAGAGTAACTGCGGCAACTGCAACCGAGAACAACGACTAAGGTAGACTACCGAAAGGAAACAACGACTTGGGACAGAAAGTTCACCCTATCGGCTTTCGCATCGGCGTAATCCGAAGCACGGACAGTACGTGGTATCTGCCAAAGCGCGGCTTTGCTGAGGCAGTTTACGAAGACTATAAAATTCGCGAATACGTGAAGAAAAAGCATGGCAACGCCGCTATCTCTCGTGTAGAGATAGAGCGACAAGGCAACCGCGTTAAAGTGACCCTCTTTACCGCCAAACCCGGTATCATCATCGGGCGGCAAGGCAAGGGCGTAGAGGACTTGAAAGCGGCTCTTGATGGGCTGACCAAAAAGCAGGTTCATGTTAGTGTACAAGAGATACGCCAACCCGATACCGATGCTCAACTGGTGGCGGAAGCCGTTGCCCAGCAGATTGAAAAGCGTATCGCCTACAAACGCGCTATGCGCCAAGCCATTCTTCGCGCCTCCAAACTCGGTGTAAAGGGGATTAAGGTCTCCTGCTCCGGGCGACTAGCAGGAGCGGAAATGGCACGCCGTGAGCATGACCGTATCGGCAAGATTCCGCTTCAAACGCTTCGTGCCGACATCGACTACGGCTTTGCAGAGGCGGCAACCACCTACGGAAACATCGGCATCAAAGTATGGATTTACAAGGGCGACATCCTTCCCGGACAGCCCCGACAGTCCGAAATCGAACCCCGCAGAAGCGAAGGTCGTCCAGACCGCTCTGGTGAGCGCAATGACCGTAGCGAGCGCGGTGGTCGTGGCGGAGACCGTGGTGGTCGCGGTGGAGACCGTGGCGGACGCGGCGGCGGTGATCGCGGTGGTCGCGGTGGTGGTGCAGGTAATCGAGGTCCCGCTGGTGGTGGAAACCGTGGACCGCGCCCTCCCCGTAACGACGCTTAATATGGTTTCGCCTCTTCCCCTCTACGGCTTCCTTCTCCTTATTAGGACTTGGAAGAGCAGAGGCAAGAAGAGGCTGACAAACTAAAACAGAACTAACCCCCTCTCTCTTTTAAGGGAGAGGGGGAAAGCAACCACAGAGAAAATCGTTTCTCAACTACTTTCCCGTATCTCTCCGGGAACCGGAAGATACTCGGCGCAGGAGGTCGAACTCCCCGTTCGGCGGCTCTCGCGCCTCATGGAGGCAAAATAACCCATGTTAATGCCCAAACGCCTAAAGCACCGCAAACAGCACCGCGGACGCAGAAGAGGCAAGGCGCAAAGTGGAAACTACGTTGCGTTTGGAGACTTCGGTCTTCAAGCCCTTGAATCGTGCTGGATTACGGCGAACCAGATAGAGTCTGCCCGCCGTGCCATGACACGCTACATTCGCCGACAAGGTAAAATCTGGATTCGCATCTTTCCAGACAAACCCTTCACCAAAAAGCCTGCCGAAACCCGCATGGGTTCTGGTAAAGGTGCCCCCGAAGGCTACGTAGCCGTGGTAAAACCCGGACGTATTCTCTTCGAGATGGGTGGAGGTGTTAGCCTAGAGAACGCAAAAGAAGCGATGCGACTTGCGGCAAACAAACTCCCCATAGATGTCAAATTTGTAACTCGTGCCGACACCGAACCCGCTCGCCTCTTGGCGAAAGGCTTGGAAGAGGTAGAGGAGATAGCAGAGGAGGCAACCGATGGCGAACCTTAAACTAAAAGAGGTACGTGAGCAACTACGCAGTATGACCAACGAAGAGCTTGTGAACGAAGTAGCCGTACAACGCGCCAACCTCTATCACATGAGACGCAAAGTGGCTTTGCGCCAACTAGAAGACACCGCGGCGATTCATACCGCTCGAAAACAGATTGCCCGTGCGCTTACCATTCTGCGCGAAAGAGAGGGGAAATAGGATATGTCTGACCAAGAGAACAGTGTGCCAGAGCAAGAGACCACTTCCCTCGTGCGAACGCGCCGCAAAGTACGACAGGGCAAAGTGACCAGTACCAAAATGCAAAAAACGGTGGTCGTTACGGTAGAACGCCGTGTGCGCCATCCGCTCTACGGAAAGTTCATGACCCAGTCGAAGAAGTTCCATGCCCACGATGAGAACGGCGACTGCCACGAAGGCGATATCGTAGAGATTATGGAGACCCGCCCCATCTCGAAGACGAAATCGTGGCGCGTTATCCGCGTAGTAGAGCGTGCCAAGTAGTTTGGCGTAACAAAAGAGGAAAGGACATAGAAGATGATTCAACCCTATACCCGCCTCAAATGCGCCGACAACACAGGCGCAAAAGAGATACTGTGTATTCGTGTAATGAAGGGTTCCAACACCCGCTACGCCTATGTGGGCGATGTGATTGTGGGCGTAGTGAAGTCGGCAACCCCCAACCAACAGGTTAAAAAGAGCGACGTGGTAAAGTGCGTAGTCGTGCGTACCAAACAGCCCGTTCGCCGCAAAGATGGCTCGGTGCTTCGCTTCGACGATAACGCCGCCGTCGTCATCAACAATAACCTAGAGCCGCGTGGAACACGCATCTTTGGGCCCGTAGCCCGTGAACTGCGAGAGCGCGACTTTATGCGTATTGTCTCATTGGCTCCGGAGGTGCTATAGACATGACGTACATCAAACCCAGTTTGAAAAACCTGCCCGGCAAACTCAAAATTAAGAAAGGCGATAAGGTCAAAGTTATCTCTGGAAAGAGCCTAGACCATGTAGGAGTTATCCTCACCGCCATTCCCAAAGAGAATAAAGTGATAGTCGAAGGTGCGAACATCATTGTAAAGCACACCAAAGACCGCCAAAGCCGCAAGCCCAACACCACAGGCGCGAACTCCATTATCAAAGGGGGACGCATTGAACAAGAGGCTCCCCTCCATGCCTCCAAAGTCATGCTCATCTGCCCCGCCTGTAATCGCCCCACCCGCGTAGGCTATGCCTACAAAGAGGGTACGGAGAAGCTCTCCCGACGCAAATACCGCGTCTGCAAGCACTCCGACTGTGGTAAAGCCATAGACTAATCGGTACTCCCAAACACACGCTACTCTCTCCCAACCACTACAAGAGAGGGTAGCGTGGAGTACTGCATACACCCAAGCACAGTTTGGAGTAGATTCAAACGGTGTTTTTGCCTCCGGTCGGAAATCGGATGGCAACGAAAGGAAGATTTTGATACGATGGCTCGTCTTAAAGAGCGTTATCTAAAAGAGATTGTTCCCAGTCTCACCAGCCAGTTTAACTATAAGAACCCCATGGAGGTTCCCAAACTAGAGAAAATCGTTATCAACATGGGAGTTGGACGTGCAGGACAGACCGGAGCGGGAGAAGCCGTGAAGGAACTGGACGGAGCCGTAAAAGATATGACCGCGATTACTGGTCAGAAGCCCGTTATTACCCGCGCACGCAAATCTATCGCCGCCTTCAAACTCCGTGCTGGTGCGCGAATCGGGTGCAAAGTGACCCTGCGCGGCGAAAAGATGTACGAGTTCTTTGACCGCCTTACCAATGCAACCCTCCCCCGTATCCGCGACTTTCAGGGCATCTCCCCGAACTCGTTCGACGGACGCGGCAACTTCTCGATGGGCATGAAAGAGCAGATCGTCTTTCCCGAAATCGACTACGATAAAATCGACAAAGTGCGCGGTATGGACATCATCATTGTAACCACCGCCCGCACCGACGAAGAGGCACGTGCGCTTATCAAAGCCCTCGGAATGCCCTTCCGCCAGAAGTAGGTCTCCACTCCGAATCTCCTTGTACAGAGTCTACAAGGAGATTCGGTATGGTGTCACGAACATCTTACCTTGACAACTGAATACAGCCATCCCGTGTAGCAAAACGATACCCAACACGCTTCCCCGCCCTCTTTTGTAGGCGAGAATGAGAGGCACATCGAGGGAAGACGTGGCAGGTTAGGAGGAAATGAAGGATACCTTCCCTTCAACCGCGTTCTAAAACGCACACCATCCTAATCGCGAGGAGAACCGAGCAATGAAAAGCTACGGAATCAATGCTATCCGCAATGTAGGGCTATTTGGGCATCAGGGCGCAGGGAAAACCTCTCTGGCAGAGGCACTTCTCTACTCCGCTAATGCCCTCGATAGACTAGGCAGAGTGGACGACGGAACCGCTACGTGTGATTTCGACCCGGAAGAGCAGAAGCGACGCATTAGTATCAACGTCGCCCTTGCCCCCTGTGAGTGGCACGGCACCAAGATAAACATTCTGGATGTGCCGGGCTATCTCGACTTTCAAGGAGAGGTACAGAGTGCCTTGCGAGTCGTAGAGGCGGCGATACTCGTGACCCCTGCACAAAACACCCCCGAAGTCGGCTTCGACTTGGCATGGGAACTTGCCGCCGAAGCGAACCTTCCACGCGCCGTTTTTGTCAATAAGATGGATAGAGAAAATGCGGACTTTGGACAAGTCGTGCAGACCCTCCGACAACGCTACGGAAACAGCATCGCCCCCTTTCAACTCCCCATAGGCTCCGCCGATACCTTTAGAGGCGTGATAGACATTGTGGAGATGAAAGCCTTTATCGGAAGCGGCAAAGAGGTAGCCTGTTCCGATATTCCGCCCGACTACCAAGAGGAAGCAGAGCGATACCGCGAACTCCTTATCGAATCGGCGGCAGAAGGCGACGACGAACTCTTAGAAAAGTTTTTGAATGGAGAAGAACTCACTCACGACGAGATAGTGCGCGGTCTGCACGAAGGCGTAGACGACGGCAAAGTAGTACCTGTACTCTGCGGTTCCGCCTCTAAAGATATTGGTATGACCGACCTGCTAGACATCGTGGTACACGAGTTTCCGAACCCAACCGAAGTAGGCAAGATACACGGAACCCACCCGCAAACGGGAGCCGAAGAGGTACGACCCGCAACCGATACCGCCCCGCTCTCCGCGATTGTGTTCAAAACGATAGCCGACCCCTTCTTGGGAACGCTCTCCTACTTCCGCGTGATGTCTGGGGTGCTAAAAGCGGGAACCACTCTGCTAAATGCTAGTCACGGTAAAGAGGAGCGCATAGGGCAGATATACTACGCACGAGGCAAACAGCAAGAAGCGACCTCCGAAATCCATGCCGGCGACATAGGCGTAACCGCAAAACTCGCCGACACACACACAGGAGAGACGCTCTGCGACCTCGCAAAGCCGATTGTACTCGATGGTATTGCGCTGAATGAGCCGATATTCAGTGTGGCGGTAGTTGCAAAAACAAAGGTAGACGAAGACAAAATGGGGCCCGCGCTACACCGTGTAGTCGCCTCCGACCCGACTTTTCACTACCACCGCGACCCCGAAACTGCACAGACTATTCTATCGGGGGCAGGGGAGACCCACCTCAATATCGTGATAGAGCGCATAAAGCACTTTGGGGCGAATGTAGAGGCAGTACCCGTAAAAGTGCCCTACCGCGAAACCATTCAGACGAAAGCCGAAGGTCAGGGTAGGCACAAAAAGCAGTCTGGTGGGCGCGGACAGTTCGGCGACTGCTGGCTACGAATGGAACCGAATACGGGTTCTGGATTTGAGTTTGTGGATGCGATTGTGGGAGGCTCTGTCCCCCGCCAGTATCTCCCCGCCATAGAGAAGGGGATACGTCAGGCGATGGAGGGCGGTATCCTCGCAGGGTATCCTGTGATAGATGTAAAAGTGACCTGCTACGATGGCTCGTATCATACCGTAGACTCGTCGGAAGCCGCCTTTATTATGGCGGGTATCAACGGGTTTCATGCGGTAGCAGAGAAGGCGCGTCCCTCTCTGCTAGAACCCATTATTCAGGTAGAAGTTGTCGTCCCAGAAGCGATGATGGGAGACGTAATGAGCGACCTCACCAACAAACGAGGGCGCATTGTGGGAACCGACTCCGCCGGTAAGGGCAAAACCGTCCTTAAAGCGAACGTACCCCACGCCGAGATGTTGCGGTATGCGATAGATTTGCGCTCTCTTTCACGGGGGCGCGGAACCTTCAAAACCCAACCCTCACACTACGAAGAAGTTCCCGCGCATATCGCGCAGGAGATTATCGCGAACCACAAGAAGGAGCGCGAAGCAGGAGAACACTAACCTGCACTATTCTTGGCGTGGAGAGAGACAGCGTTCCCTCTCCACGACAGGGGAAGCCATCCCCGACTAAATCCATTGGAGGAAAACCTTTTGGCAAAACAGTGTCTCATTGAAAAGTCACGAAAAACGCCCAAGTACAAAGTTCGTGGCTACACCCGCTGTAATATCTGCGGTCGTCCGCGTGGCGTAATGCGTAAATTCGGCATCTGCCGCATCTGTTTCCGTGAAATGTCCCACAAAGGGTTAATACCCGGCGTAACCAAGTCGAGCTGGTAGGAGGAAAAAACCAATGTCGTTCGTTACAGACCCTATCGCCGATTTGCTAACCCGCATCCGCAACGCAAACAACGCGAACCACGACTCTCTGGAGATAGCCTTCTCCAAGCAGAAACTGGAACTGGTCAAAATTTTACACCGCGAAGGCTTTCTCAAAAGTTTCGATGTTATCGAGAGCAAGCCCTACAACAAAATCAAGATACAACTCAAGTACGGCGCACGCCGCGAAAAGGTGATAACCAACCTACGCCGCGTTAGCAAGCCCGGTCTGCGTATCTACTGCACCCACGAAAAACTACCCCGCGTTCTACGCGGCTTAGGAATCGCGATAATCTCTACCTCGCACGGTATGATGACCGATAAAGAAGCCCGCAAGCAGGGTATCGGTGGTGAGGTTATCTGCTTCGTCTACTAAAATGTGGGGGAGAACGGCACACGCCGCCCCCTGCATTGCCTGATAGACCCGCTCTTGCCCCAGCAGGACGGAGGTCATGTTAAGGCTGTCATTGTGAAAGGTTGAACCATGTCTCGTATAGGTCGCCGCCCCATCACTCTCCCCAAAGGCGTAGAACTTACCCGCGCCACTGACGGAGTTGTTACTGTAAAGGGCCCCAAAGGAACGCTTTCGCGCTCCATCCATACCGATTTAACCATCGCCGTAGAGAACGGAACTGCTGTTGTTCAGCGTCCCTCCGAAAGCAAAGAGCACCGCTCTCTGCACGGGCTATCGCGTACTCTTATCGCCAATATGGTCGAAGGGGTTAGCAACGGCTACACCCGCCAACTAGAGATACAAGGCGTTGGGTTCCGTGCAGAGGTACAAGGCTCGCTCTTGCGCCTCTCCGTCGGCTACTCCCACGCTATCGAAGTACTGCCCCGCGAGGGAATCGCCTTCTCTGTCGCCAACGACCCCCAGTCGCGTAACCCCGTCATCACCATCACCGGTATCGACAAAGAGCGTATTGGGCAGACCGCCGCAGAGATTCGCAAACTCCGCAAGCCCGAACCCTACAAAGGCAAAGGTATTCGCTACAAAGGCGAAATCGTGCGCCGCAAACAGGGTAAAGCTAGCGGTAAGGGTGGTAAGAAGAAGTAAGGTTTTTGCCCTCCCCTTTCCACTACAAGGCTTTCTACACTACTCCGTTTTGAGAGTAGGTATGAGCCTTATGTCGTTAGTGCATTGAGCCTTTCCCCTTGCGAAGGGGAAAGGTTGGAAAGGGGTGGGTGAGGTTATACAAAAAGAATCGCGACTCTCCTCCGAGAGAGCCGCTTTTGTGGTATAATGTTTTGCCTATGTGTGTCTTATTTACAAGGCGCACCACACCAAACTGCGTTGGGTCGGAAATCCAACGTGAGAGGAACCCAAAATTTGAAAGTACAAGAAAAGCAAAGGCTACGTGGAGTACGCCACACACGAGTACGCGGGAAAGTCTCCGGCACCGCCGCACGCCCCCGTCTCAACGTATTCCGTAGCGTTCAGCATATCTACGCACAAATCATCAACGACGAAACCGGATGCACCCTTGTATCCGCGTCTACTGTAGACCCCACTCTGCGCGCAAGCCTGACCACCGGGGGCAACATCACCGCAGCGAAAGCCGTTGGGCAACTACTTGCCGAACGCGCCTCCGCAAAAGGAATCACTACGGTTGTCTTTGACCGCGGTGGCTACAACTATCATGGTCGCGTACAGGCGTTGGCAGACGGCGCACGCGAAGGCGGCTTGCAATTCTAGAAGGAGTTTGCATTGGCGAAGATAAATCCCGATACGCTCAACCTTGAAGAGCGCGTAGTTCGTACCAATAAGTGCCAAAAAACCACCAAAGGTGGGCGTACCATGAGCTGGAGTGCCCTCGTTATCGTGGGAGACCGCGACGGTCACGTCGGTGCTGGTCTTGGCAAAGCCCGCGCGATACCCGATGCGATACGCAAAGGTATCGAGGCGGCAAAAAAGAACATGATTGAAGTCCCCGTCGTAGGCGGAACCCTTACCCACGAAATCTACGTTAAAGAGGGCGCGGCACGCATTATGCTCAAACCCGCCTCCGAAGGAACCGGAATCGTGGCAGGAAGCAGTATGAGAACCATTCTCGAACTAGCAGGCGTACACGACGTACTTGGTAAATCCCTCGGCTCCAACAACTCCGCAAACATCTGCTGGGCAACCTTCGAGGCACTCAAGCAGATGAAGCGAGTCGATAACGTCGCCCACCACCGCGGTAAAGCGGCAGAAGAACTCTGCCCCTGGATTACGCGGGTAGAGGAGGTCTCTCATGGCTAAACTCAAAATCACCCTCCAACACAGTGCTATCGGCTTATCGCAGAAACACAAAGATACCGTCCGAACGCTGGGCTTCAAGAAGCTGAACCAGACCGTTGTGCGCGAAGACACGCAAGCACTACGCGGTATGCTTCATAAAATTAGCCGTCTCGTCCACGTAGAGACCGTCAACGAAGAGTAGAAGAGAAAAACATGAGTGAAGGACTCCATAATCTAAAGCCCTCCCCCGGCGCACACCATCGCCCCAAACGCATTGGGCGCGGTATCGGCTCTGGGCACGGTAAAACCAGTACCCGCGGACACAAGGGAGACAAAGCCAGAGGACAGACCCGCCCCGGCTTTGAAGGAGGACAGACCCCCCTCCATCAACGCATCCCCCTTCTGCGCGGTGTACGCCACCGTAACCCCTACCAGTTCAAATCGGTGACGAAAAAGGTGTACGCCCTCGTTAACCTGAACAAACTGGAAGAGACCTTCGAGGCGGGTGCCGACATCAATCCCGATACCCTGCTTGCGAATGGCGTTATTCGTGACCTGTTTGCAGGTCTCAAGATTCTAGGCGACGGCGATGTCACCAAAAAGTTCAACGTCACCGCCCATAAGTTCAGCGCAAGCGCAAAAGCCAAAATCGAAGCCGCTGGCGGAACCACCGCAGTTATCGACGGAAGGTAATCAGAAGAGATGTTAGAAGCGATTGTGAAAGCCTTAGCGATACCCGAACTCCGTAAACGAATTCTCTTCGTTCTCGGAGTCTTCGCGGTGTTCGCACTCGGAGCGCACATCCCCGTACCGGGCATAGACCACGACAAACTCGCCGCCATACTCGGCGGACAGTCAGGTGGTCTACTCGGTCTGGTCGATGTCTTCTCTGGCGGCGCACTCCGACGTATGTCCATCTTCGCGATGGGAATAGGTCCTTACATCAACGCTTCTATCATTATGCAGATGATGACCTTCGCCATTCCTCAACTGGAAGCCATGCAAAAAGAGGGCGAAAGCGGACGCAAAAAGATTGCTGGTATCACCCGCAAACTTACCATCGCCTTCGCTGGTATACAAGCCTTTAGCATGACCATCCTGTTCAACAACAGCGGCGCACATCTGAACATCTTCCAAGTCATTCAGATTGTTCTGGTGCTAACGGCTGGCTCTACCCTTCTACTGTGGCTTGGTGAGCAGGTCACTCAGAAGGGCGTAGGAAACGGCGTTTCGCTTATCATCTTCGCGGGTATTATGCTCAGTCTGCCCTTCCAGATGCAGAATATCTTCTCGCAGATACGCGCCAAAAACATCTATCCCATCCACGTTGTACTGCTTATGGCGATATTTGTAGGCACTATCTACGCGGTAGTCTACATCACACAAGGAACCCGCCGTATCCCCATCGCCCATGCAAAGCGCGTTATCGGTATGCGCCAAACGCAAGCCTCCGCGTCGTTTCTGCCTATCAAGGTAAACAGCGCGGGTGTTATCCCGATAATCTTTGCCATCTCGCTTATGCTCTTCCCCACCACCATCCTCAACCTCATTCCGATTAGACCGGGTGAAGGTCCTATAGGGTGGCTAAAAGAGAGAGCGCAACTGATGGGACCCGGTAGCCTCTGGTCGGTAGGTCCTCTGGAACTGCCCATACCCACCCTGTTCTACGCGCTACTCATCGTGGTGTTTACCTATTTCTATACCTCTGTTGTTATGAACGTATCGGAAATGGCGGAGAACCTAAAGAAGTACGGCAACTATATTCCCGGCATCCGCCCCGGAAAAGCCACCCACGAGTACCTAGACAGAGTTATATCGCGCATCACTTTCGCGGGTGCTATCTTCCTTGCCGGCGTTGCGATTATGCAGTATGTGGTCTACTGGCTACTACCCGCCCTCTCCAAACTACAGTCCTTCCAACTTATCGGGGGAACCTCCCTCCTTATCGTGGTTGGCGTAGCGATAGAGACCATGCAAGCGATAGAGGCGCAACTCCTCATGCGTGACTATGAGGGCTTTATCAAAAAATCGAACCGCTAGGGAACTCCCATACGTTGCATGTAGCAAAGGTGCTTACCGATGATACTGGTACTGTTGGGACCTCCCGGCGTAGGAAAAGGGACGCAAGCGTCGCGCATCTCTCTGCACTATGAGATACCCTCTATCTCTACCGGAGCGATGTTCCGCGACGCTATAGCGCGTGGAACCGAATTCGGAAGGCGTATTCAACGCTATCGCATTGACAAAGGCGAATTCGTTCCCGATGAAGTGGTTATCGATGCAGTGCGTGAACGGATACACGAACCCGACTGCGTAAAAGGTTTTCTGATGGACGGTTTTCCCCGTACCATCCCGCAAGCCGAGACGTTTCATCGGCTTCTTGCAGAAGAAAAGCTTAGGCTAAACGCGGTTATTAACTTTTCTGCACCTATAGACGATATTGTAACGCGGTTTAGCGGACGCAGGGTCTGCCCAGTAGACGGATCTACCTACCACATTACGCACCAACCGCCCCTCCAGCCGGGGCTATGTGATGTGTGTGGGGCGCAACTGGAACAGAGACCCGACGACGATCCCGTAGTGGTTAAGCGTAGGTTAGAGGTCTATACCGAAAAGACCGCACCGCTCGTAGAGTACTATCAAACTTCAGGACTGCTTCGCACCGTAGACGCTTCGCGAGAACCCGAAACGGTCTTTGGGCAGGTGGTGGCACTTCTGGAAGGTTGGCAATGGCACATTTGAAAACTCGCGCCGAAATCGAGAAGATACGCGCCGCAGGACGCATTGTCTATAAAGCGATACACACCGCAGGTTGCGCCGTAGCACCCGGTGTTACTACCGCAAAACTCGAAGACATCGCTAGTCAAATTATCTCGGATAGCGGCGGCTCTTCTCCCTTTTTAGGGTACGCACCGAACGGGCACCCGCCCTTTCCGGCGTGGACGTGCATCTCGGTAAACAACCAGATAGTACACGGTATCCCCGGTGATTACGCTCTGCGTGAAGGCGATATCGTAACGATAGACTGCGGCGTAGAACTCAACGGATGGATAGCCGATAGCGCATGGACGTTTCCGGTAGGAGACATCTCGGCAAGAGCGAGCCGCCTTCTGCAAGTGACGCACGACGCACTCTTTAAGGGCATTGCTCAGGCAAAACCCGGTAATCGGATGGGCGATATAGGCTGGGCAGTACAACGCCACGCAGAGACCAACGGATTTTCGGTAGTGCGCGAACTCACCGGACACGGAGTAGGAACCACCCTTCACGAAGGGATACAGATTCCCAACTACGGACGGCGTGGTAAAGGCACTCCCATACAGGCGGGAATGACCCTCGCCATAGAACCCATGCTCAACTCAGGGAAAAAAGAGATTGCTGTCCTTGAAGATGAGTGGACAATCGTAACGGCGGACGGTAGCCTGTCTGCCCATTTCGAGCATACGGTTGCCGTTACCCATAGCGGCACCGAGATACTAACGAACGGAGAATAGATGCCAGCACCCAAAAGACCTAGTGGGCCCCCGCGTCCTGGTGGCGGTAGTGGAGGTGGAGCACGTGGAGGTGGTCGTCCTGTAAATCGAGGACCTCGCCCCGCAAGCCCCCCGGCAAACACTGCCCCCAAGTCCAAAGAACCCGTTGAGAGTTCTAAGGAGGAGGGTATTGAGGTAGAAGGTGTCATCACCGATGCCCTACCAAATGCCATGTTCCGCGTTGAGATTCCGGTGGGAGAGACTACCAAAAGCGTACTCGCCCATGTCTCTGGCAAAATGCGTCAGAACTATATCCGCATTCTGCCCGGTGACAAAGTACTCGTGGAACTCTCGCCCTACGACCTAGAGCGGGGACGTATTCGCTACCGTTACAAATCGTAACGCGAGCGGTTCTGTGTCGCTACAAAACCGCGCAGAGAGCCTGCTCTTATGCGCCAACCCTTTTTGCGTGTCTGGCACACCGTAAAATATCGTAATACTGTGGGTTTAGAAGGGGAAGCCCTTCTCCCGCAAATCAGGCTTCTTGTCCCGATTTTTATAGAGGACAAGAGAGAGGAGCAACGCACATGAAAGTACGCGCATCCGTAAAGAAGATGTGTGACAAGTGCAAAGTCATCAAACGTGAAGGGGTCGTTCGAGTTATCTGCTCGAACCCAAAACACAAACAACGGCAGGGCTAATGGCTCTCCCGTAGAGGCGGTAAAAACACCCCCATACCGGCTCTGTTCGACAAAGGAGGATAGGTTTGGCACGTGTTGCAGGCGTGGATTTACCACGCGATAAGCGCATTGAATACGCCCTCACCTACATCTACGGCGTTGGTCTTGCCAGCGCACGTAAGATACTCACACAGGCAGGAATTAACTTCTCTACTCGTGTGCGTGAGCTGACCGAAGCGGAAGTAGGACGTATCCGCGAAATCATCGAACGCGATTTTCGAGTAGAAGGAGACCTACGCCGCGAGTTCCAACTCAGCATTCGTCGTCTTATTGAGATAGGATGCTTCCGAGGAACCCGCCATCGCCGTGGGCTACCCTGCCGTGGGCAACGCACAAAGACCAACGGACGCTTCCGCAAAGGTCCGCGCCGTCCTGTTGCCGGTAAGAAGAAGGCTAAGAAGTAGAGGAGCGTAAAAGTATGGCTAACAAACAGACAACCAAAGCGAGTTCTACTCGCACCAAAGCAAAAGAGCGCAAGAATATCGCACAGGGGATTGTTCACATTCAATCGTCGTTCAACAATACCCTCGTTACCATCACCGATGTACAAGGTAACGCGATTTCGTGGGCGACTGCTGGCGGATCCGGATTTAAGGGAACCCGTAAAGGAACCCCCTTCGCCGCTCAGGTCGCTTCGGAAAGAGCCGCTCGTGCCGCGCAAGAGCATGGTCTCAAGCGTGTGGATGTCTATGTAAAGGGACCCGGGTCCGGACGCGAAACCGCTATCCGCGCACTTCAGGGTGTTGGGTTGGATGTCATGATGATTAAAGACGTGACTCCCCTGCCTCACAACGGTTGCCGCCCCCCCAAACGACGGCGTGTATAATCTATAGTTCGTACTTCGTTTCTCTTCAGAAAACGGGGTGCGAGGGTGGAAGAAGCGAACATCGTGTAAACACCCGTTCGGAAGGAGAGTCCCTTCCGATACGTGACTTCGTGGCTAACTGACATATCAGTCCACAGGGAGCATCATTGCTGTATGGCAAATAATCATGACCCAAGGTGCCGGCAGTGCCGCCGAGAAGGGGTAAAACTCTACCTCAAAGGCGACAAGTGCTACGGACCCAAATGTACGCTGGATAAAACCGGCAAAGACAACAAAACCAAGTTTCGAGACAAGCCCCCCGGATGGGGGAGTGCCGCCGGACAGAGCGGTATGTACCAGAAGAAACTGACCGAATACGGTGTGCAGTTGCGCGAAAAGCAGAAACTCCGCCGTATCTACCGCGTACTCGAAAACCAGTTCCGAAACTACTACGAGGAAGCCGTAAACCGCACTGGTGTTACTGGCGAAAACCTCCTTCAACAGCTCGAACTGCGCCTCGATAACGTGGTCTTCCGCTTAGGAATCGGCACCTCCCGCGCCCACGCCCGACAGCTGGTAGCACACCGACACTTCACCGTGAACGGAAAGCGCGTAAATATCCCCTCCTATCGGCTAAAGCCCGGTGACGTTATCGCCATTCACGAGACCAAGCAGACCAACGACTGTATCAAAGAGGCACGTGAGCGCATAGGAAAGCACACCTATCCCGTATGGCTGGATCTCAACCGCCACACACTTGAAGGGCGTGTTCTCGCTATCCCGCACCGCGCCGAGATAGATACCGATATCCGTGAACAGCTCATCGTCGAATTCTACTCGCGATAATCGGCTACTATTGACGATTACGTACTGATACCCAAAGAGCGGAGGGCAATACTACCCTCCCGCACAGAAGGAGAACGAGAAAAACATGGATTTGACGGCAAATACCATCACGCTGGAATCGAGTGGAAGCTACGGCAAGTTTGTTATCGAGCCGCTTGAGCGCGGTTACGGAATTACGTTAGGGAACTCCCTGCGCCGCGTACTGCTCTCCTCTATTCCGGGTGCTGCGATTACGTTTATCAAGATAGATAAGGTGCTACAGGAGTTCTCTACCATTCCCGGAGTAAAAGAGGACACCACCGAGTTTATTCTGAACCTGAAAGACCTGTATGTAAAGGTACACCGCAACGGTTCTAACTGGAAGCACGACCCCAAAACCATCCGCCTTCATGTAAAGGGGAGCAAAGAGGGAAGTCGTGTTACTGGTGCCGATGTACAGTGTCCGGAAGACATAGAGATTGCTAACCCAGAGGTGTATCTTGCCACTGTTGCAAGCGAAGATGCCACCTTCTCGGTTGAGATGACTGTCGAGACGAGCAAAGGGTATGTTCCCCCCGACAAACTGGAGCGACGCAAAGAGCAGAGCATCGGAGTTATTCCGGTGGGAGCCGCGTTTACTCCCGTGCGAAAGGTGAACTACACCGTAGAACCCACCCGTGTTCAGTCGAATACGCAGGTGGAGAGGCTTATTCTGGAAGTGTGGACGAATGGAACCATTACCCCAGAAAACGCCATTAGCGAAGCGGCACTGATTCTTATTCAGCAGTTCAGTATGTTCGCCAAGTTCCAGCCGGGTGCCGAGATTGTGATTGGTGAGATGCCCTCTCTGATAGTGGGCGAAGCCGACCCCAGTATTCCGGTGATTCGTATCGAAGAGCTGGACTTCTCGGTGAGAACCTACAACTGCTTGAAGAAGGCGAACATCCTAACTATCGCCGAACTCGTGCAGTTCAACACCGCCGACCTGATGCAGATTCGCAACTTCGGAAAGAAATCGCTTACCGAAGTACAAGAGAAACTGCGTAATCTACAGCTCACCCTCAAAGGTGGCTCACTAGATGACCCCATCGAAATCTTAGACGACTCCGACGAGTCGGATGAATAATAGAGCGGTGCGCGGCACGTGCTTCTAAGCACTGCCCACCGTGAGAGGAGAGATTGTCATGCGTCACCGTAAGGCGCTACGCAAGTTCGGACTTCCAAGCGACCAGCGTAAGGCACTTCTAAAGGGTCTTACCCGCAACCTACTTCTGAACGATAGAATCATCACCACCGAGGTACGTGCCAAAGAGGTACGTCCCATCGTGGAGAAGCTCGTGACTCTTGCCCGTAAGGGTGGGGCAGACGCTTCCATACTAGACAAAGTTCACTACCGCCGCCTCGTGCGCCGTTTCCTAGACAGTAACGTAGACGAGTTTGTGAAGGTAGCCAACAACACCAAAGCAGGGCATAAAGTGGCACGTAACCCCTACTATGTGGTTCCCCGCCTCTTTGAAGAGATTGCCCCGCGCTACAAAAACCGACCCGGTGGCTACACCCGTATTACCAAAATAGGGGCGCGCCGGGGAGATGGCGCACCGATGGTAGAGTTCTCCTTTGTGGAGGGCGATGAGGTGGCAGTTGCTGAGACCACGGCTCCTACCGCTACCAGCGACGGACGTAAAGCGTTGCCCGGTCTTGCGCGTGGGGTAGAGAAACGGTCTCACCTTGCGAAGATGGCGCGAGCGCGAAAAAATAAGTAGCCTTGTGCTAAGGTAAGACAGAGAGTTTGGGGACAGTGCGCCACTTCAAAGCGATTGTCGAATACGATGGTACAGATTTCTGCGGTTTCCAATGGCAACCCGGACACCGTACCGTTCAGAGCGTACTTGAAAAGGCTTTGGAAGAGCGCACCGAAAGCCCCGTAAGTATTCAGGGGGCAGGGCGCACCGATTCGGGAGTTCATGGGCTAGGGCAGGTTATCAGTTTTTCCGCTGATACCCGTATTCCCGACCAGAACATGGCTCTCGCCATAAACAGTGCGCTTCCGCGGGATGTGGTGGTAAGAACAGTAGAGGAGGTTTCTCCGACGTTTCATGCGCGGTTCTCCGCGTCGTCTAGGGCTTACATCTACACCATTCTTAATCGGCGCACCCCGTCGGCTCTCTGGGATAGGTATAGTTGCTTCTGTCCGCTTGCGTTGGACGTACCTGCGATGCAGGAAGCCGCCAACCTTCTGCTTGGTGAGCAGGACTTTGCGGCGTTTACCAACGAACTGAACAGAGACAAAGTGACTATGCGCGATTTGATGTCTTGCCGTATTCGCCGCCGTCACGACTTTATCCTTGTGCGCGTAGAGGCAAACGCCTTTCTGCGCGGCATGGTACGCAATATCGTTGGAACCTTGATGGAGGTAGGGTTAGGCAAGCGTGAACTCGCTTCTCTTCCCGAAGTTATCGCAAGTCGCGATAGAAAACTGGCGGGACCTACCGCCCCCCCACAGGGACTATGTCTACTGAACGTGTGTTATGGAGAGCGCAAACAGTACGCTTCTCAGAAGGAAAGAGATACGGAATGATTAAGAAAAGTACCGTTTCGGTAAGAGCGCAAGATGCCGCCGAAAACCGTGTCTGGTATGTGATGGACGCGGCAGGCAAGCCGCTGGGTCGTCTCGCGGTGGACGCGGCGATGGTTCTGCGCGGCAAAAACAAGCCTACTTTTACCCCCCATGTCGATACCGGAGACCATGTTATCATCGTCAATGCGGATAAGGTTGTCCTTACTGGGGCTACCAAAGGCGACGAAGAGATTCGTCATCACACTGGCTGGCCCGGTGGTCTAAAAGCCGTAAAGCGCGAAAAAGAGCTGGCAGACGACCCCGAAGAGGCTATTCGTCGCGTGGTGCGGGGCATGATTCCCCACAATCGCTTGGGCGACCAGATAATCAAAAAACTAAAAGTCTATCGTGGTGCGGAGCATCCTCATACTGCCCAAAACCCGATTAATTATGAGGGCGGCGTTCAGAGCCGACATAGAGGAGAGTAAGCGTGGCAGAGACTCGTGTTCGCTACTATGGAACCGGTCACCGCAAGAACGCGGTGGCACGTGTATGGCTCGCCCCCGGAACCGGGCAAGTGACCATCAATGACCGACCCGCAAGCCGCTACCTTGGACGGCTTGTACTAGAAAAACTAATTGCCCAACCCTTTCTACAAACCCGCACCGAAGGGCGTTTCGATGTGATGGTAAAGTGTAAAGGCGGCGGCATTTCGGGGCAAGCTGGCGCGATACGGCACGGTATCTCTAAAGCCCTACTGGAAGTAGATCCAGAAAACCGCCCTGTGCTTCGCCGCAGTGGTCTGCTTACCCGCGACCCTCGCGTAAAAGAGCGCAAAAAGTACGGACGCAAACGCGCCCGACGCGGATTCCAGTTCAGCAAACGTTAAGTTCGAGAGGGCTTACGCCTTGCTACACAAACAGAAGGGGAGACGGCTTTTCGCCGCCTCCCCTGTTTTTGCTACCATTGTAGAGGGTATACTACGGTAGGAGGTACTGCAATGGCTCAAGACACTTTAGCTCATATACTAGATGAAATTAAGTCTCTTGAACTAGACGAAATTCAGGTGTTAGAGCGTACTCTTGGTGAGCAACGCCAAGCGATTAACTATGGCTACTCTTTAGAAGAGTGGAGAGTGCTAACTTCCTTGGTAGAGGCAGGGCTAATGACGGAAATAGCCCCAAAACGTACTCAGGCACACCAAGAGTTTGTACCCGTACCGATAAAAGGTAAACCCCTCTCTGAGACAGTTGCGGAGGAAAGGCGATAGTGTCAAGTGTCTATTTTATAGACACCAATGCTCTCTCTAAGCGTTATGTACTAGAGAGGGGGACTGCTTGGATACAGGGAATTTTACACCCAAATTTAAGCAACACCATCTATATTGCCCGCATTACGGGCGTTGAACTTGTTTCTGCTATTACACGGCGTGAGCGAGGAGGAACGATTGCCCCAAACGATGCCCAATCCGCTCGTAGTGTGTTAAGGGCGCACCTGATTACCGAGTACAAGACGATTGAAATTACTCCCCTGATACTGGAGAGGGCAATGACGTTTGCGGAAAACTTTGGGTTACGTGGTTATGATGCAGTACAACTTGCCTCTACCTATGAAGTTAATGTTCTCTATACGTCTCAAGGGCTACCTGCCGTGACACTGGTGTCATCTGATACAGAACTTAACACTGCCGCCCTTGCGTTAGGATTAGCGGTAAATAATCCTAACGATTACCCCTAGTCTCTCTTGCCTTGATTCCGCTATAACCCCTTTTCATGGTACTGAATTACCCTATCCATCGGCTGATACGAGTCGTCGGAGAGGCGTTCGCGGCGTACCTCCTTGTTCCCCTCTACAAATACCCGATAACTGACAACCCTATAGCCCACTGCCCCCGGATTGCGTACAAAGAACCTTTTGCGAGGGGTGTAGTTGGGGTGTATCACACGAGTAAGGCGGGCAGGGTTCTCCTGAGAGAGAACATCGGTGAGGATACGTACCTCCGAACTCGGCTTCTCGACTCCCAAGGCAGAAATCTCTAGCAGGTTCGCGTGGACACTTGTTTTTAGGCGAACTGCCCAAGGGTAGGGGTTCTTAAAGCGGAGGTCTATATCGTACTGTGCGACGGCGGCATCCCGTCCCGGTGTGATGTAGTGAGGCGCAAAAACGTGGTGGTGTCTCTCTACTATGGGTAGCCCCGCCATGAGCGCGACGTTGTAGAGGGTGGTAGAGGTTTGACACACTCCGCCCCCAAACGCGGGAACCAACTCACCATCGTAACTCACGGGGGCTTTTACGTAGCCCTGCTCCCATGTCCAGCCCTTTACGGTTTTGTTAAAGGAGAAGGTGGCACCCGGAGGAATGATAACCCCATTAAGAGCATCTGCCGCCCGTTTTGCGTTGTAGCGTTGGGCTGGGGTACGCCTCTCCAGATTGGTGGCAAACCCCGCAAGCACTATCTCTGGGCGCGGTGTATCTGCCATAAGGCGCACTACAAACCCTACAAAGCCCACCAATGCCAACAAAACCCCGCCCATAATCCAGAGCAGAGGGCGATTTGCGGCGTGAGGTTGCCTCGAATCGCCCTCTGAGGTTGGTTGTGGTACGGAGGTTGCGGTCTCGTCCATTGCGGTGCTACAGTTCCCCGAAAGTAGACATATTCGGACCCGTGCTGTCGGCTTTGGTGATTTTCCAGTCCATCGCTTTCACCAAGCCCCCCAGTCGGGAGACCTCTACGCGCTTGAGGTAGAGAGTGATGTGCGCTTTGTAGTCGTCGGCACTCATGCCCCCCTGTGAGTTTTTGACGTTGACATCGAAGGCGAGTGTCGCCGCCTGATGCCCTCCGTCAAAACTGACCTTCGATATTTCTACGGCAAGGTTGCTAGAACCCACAAAAGCACGTCCCAAAATCGTTCTTAACTGTTCGCGGGTCATGTCGCCATACTTACCCTCTGGGGTCATGGCAACCGCGTCCATCACGGTATCAAGGTTTTTCTTTTCGACGGCAGTTTTCATCTCGTCTAGGATGCTTACTGCCTGTTCGCGGGTTATCTGCTCCGGTGCAGAGCGCGATGATAGGTAGGCTATTACCAGAAGGATGCACAGGAACCCGGTAACTCCTAGTGCAACCATAGAACTCTTTTTCATGTTTCTCTCCTAACTAGGTAGAGTGTTCGCGATAGAGGCGGGAAAATCCTTATTTGGGGGTAGGTAAGGGAACCAAATCCCACCCCAAAGCACTCTACAACCATAGAGACGTATTAAGAACGAAAATGCAACAGTAGGGTGTGAACCTTTCTTGCCTATTTTGCAACTAACTGTATGTAGGTTTCCGAAACCGGACGGGTTCCGTAACCCTGCTGACAGAGAAAGAAAAGAATCTGAGGCTTATGGTGACCGGTAGTGACCGTAGATTGATAGACCGCATCCTGTCCGGGGATAAGGGAGCGTTTGGAGAGATTCTGGACGCGCACGAAGCCCCTGTCTATCGGCTTGCCTTGCGCTATACCGACAGTGTGAGCGATGCAGAAGACCTGACCCAAGAGATTTTCCTCGCGGTCTATACCAGTCTTCCCAATTTTCAGGGGCGTTCCGCGCTTGGAACATGGATATACCGTATCGCCCTCAATCACTGCTTGGAGTTTCAGCGTAAACGGCGGCTGGCTACGGTTCCTATGGAAGAGAAGCTGATGCTGAGAAACGACAACAGGGAGGCAGACCCTGTGGAGGTTGCACACCAAAAGCAGGTGACAAAAGAGGTAGAGGAGGCACTTCAGAGCCTTTCGCCCCTACACCGCGATGTAGTGGTACTCCACGAACTACAAGGGCTGACCTACCAGGAAGTAGCCGACGCGCTCGATGTACCGGTGGGAACCGTAAAATCCCGCCTCTCGAATGCGTTTCGCCGATTACGGGATAGGCTCTCTGGTTCTATGTGCGAAGGAACGTCTTTATGAACGATAGTAACACCCCAAAACTACAGAACACCCCAACGTCCTGCCCTGCCTCCATCCAACGCGATTTGAAGGCGTACTCCGACGGAGAACTGAGTGGGCTTGGGAAGTGGCGCGTAGCACGTCACGTCGCGCACTGCGACACCTGTAGGAACGAAGTACTCTGGCTAAAACGGTTTGCTCAGGAACTACGAGAGCGCAAAGCAGAGACCCCGCGCCCCGAACTCCGAGCGCGTATCCTTGCCAACCTCCCCGAACTGCCAAACGCCGTTCGTCCCGTAACCACCCCGCGCCCCCTTGTCCTTGCCCCCCGCTATGCGTTAGGCACGGCTCTGTTGCTGTGTGTAGGGTTGGGGGGTGTATTCGCACTCAAGGGAGTAGGGTTGTGGCAACCTCACAAAACAGTAGAGAACTCTACAACGGTTCCGCCCAAGCCTACCTTTATACGCGAACCAAAAACAGAGGTCTCGAAGGTTGTAATTCCCGATGACCCCGACCACATCAACCAGAAGGCAAGCGAGATATTCCAAAAGAAGATGCAGAATATCCCTCTAAAGCCCTCTGTGAAAATTCCGCCTCCTTCTATAGATGCAACGGAAGCGACTGTAGATACCCCCGTCATTCGGTTTGTGCCTACCGAGAGCGCGAAGTCCGATGCGTACCTCCACCAGATGACCCTTGCGGTTCAGCAGGTGGGCGGGGCGGTTCAGAAGACTCCGGTAACGGACAAAAAAGAGGGCGGAGATACTGCCGATACCGTCTTAACCATCCGTGTACCCGCCAAAAGGGTAGAGGAGATGTTTCATAATGTGCGCCGCTTGGGGAACTTCAAAAA
>OMJJ01000104.1 GCA_900299305.1 bacterium
CCGAACCACAGTTTACAAGAGGAGTTGCAGGGTGCGTTACAAGACCAACCCACCTTGTTGATACTCGATAACTGTGAACACCTTACCGAAGCCATCTCGGAGTGGGTGAGTTGGCTTCTGGAGAACTGCCCACAACTCCATATCCTCGCTACTAGCAGGGAGACGCTTGGTATTGGGGGCGAAAGCATTCTTATCCTAAAACCGTTTGCGGTTCCCCCTGACACCCACTTAGAGGACATACTATCTAGTGCCTCTATCCAACTTTGGGTAGACCGCGCCCGTCAGCACCGTCCAGACTTTGTGTTGGATGCGGGTAATGGACTGTTAGTGAGTTCTATCTGTCGTCAGTTGGATGGTATTCCGTTGGCGATAGAGTTGGCGGCGGCACGCTTAAAGTTGTTGGATGTTGCCCAGATAGAGACACGCTTGGCAGACCGTTTCCGTCTCTTGGTAGGTGGTAGCCGCACGGCACTGCCACACCATCAGACCTTGAGAGCGACGATAGACTGGAGTTACGACCTGTTATCTGAGGAGGAGAGGGTTCTGTTTCGTCGGATGTCGGTGTTTCGTGGGGGGTGTACTTTGGAGGCGGTGGAGGGTGTTTGTGGTGTTGGGGAGGTGTTGTCTCCGTTATCTCGTCTGATAGACCGCTCTTTGGTGTTGGCAGATGAGGAGCGGAATGGAGAGCGTAGGTATCGGATGTTGGAGACGTTACGAGAGTATGCCTTGGAGCGATTGGAGGAGGCAGGTGAACGGGCAGAGTTTCAGGCAAAACAGTTCGCTTGGTGCTTACAGTTCGCCGAGTTTGTAAAAGAGCGGCTGAACAGCCCCGAAAACCTTCTGTGGGCAAACCGCCTAGAGGCAGAAGATGCCAATATGCAGAGTGCTATCCAAAACGCCCCCTCCAACGACCAACGTTACCGCCTGATAACCCCGCTTACGCGCTTTTGGCACTACCGTAGTAAGATGCACGAGGGGCTTCGATGGACGGAGTACGCGCTACAAAATCAGGAAGGGGTACAGCCTCTCAATCTCTCAAAGGTGTTGAATGGGGCGGGGCTTTTTGCCCTTCTAATGAGTAAATATGAAGCGTCTCAAGCCTATTTCGAGACATGCCTTGAGGTGTGTCAACGCCATAAGTTAGACACGATGATGAGTACTACCTATAACAATTTGGGTATTGTTATGCTCGATTTGGAACAGGTAGAAAAAGCTTATGAGTGCTACCTGCTTTCAGCAGAGTACTCCCGTAAGACTAACGACAGGGAGTGCTTGGCGCGTACTCTTGCTAACTTGGGGGGCATGGCTACAGAAGACCATCGGTTTGAAGAGGGATTAAGATACTACCAAGAGAGTCTGGAGATTCGCCAAGAGATACAGGATATACGGGGGGTCGCCTTTATAGAGATGTGTTTGGGAGTCGTGAAGTACGAGCAGACACACTATGAGGAGGCTTTTTTATACTATCAACGTGCCTTAAAAGGCTTTCACGAGATAGAAGACCGATACAATGTGATGATGTGCCTTCTCTATATGGTTATACTCTACGCAACAACGCACCACTCCAATGCGGCTTTACAGCTCAATGGCGCACTGGACGCACACGTAGAGGCGTATAACATTGTATTGCCCATACCAGAGCAGAACTCCCGTGCAGAGCGGCTTGCGCCTCTCTTCGCGCTTTTCTCAGAAGAAGAGGTGGCACTGCTCCAATCAGAGGGGCGTAGTTGGACATTAGCAGAGACTGTTGGGCAGGTACTACGTTCCGTTAGTCTTGCCTCTGTCTAAAAACGGAGGTTCTATGGGTTGGAATAGATTCTGTCTGTAGTATACTTTAGGTAGTGTGCTACGAAAACCTAGTTAGGAGAAGAGAATGGCGAAGATAAAGCAGTCTTTGGCATGGTGGTGTTTTGGGCGGTTTATGGAGTCGGCGGACTTGATACAACACGCCAGTAGTTTAGGCTACGCAGGGGTAGAGATGGCTCCCCAAGAGGTATGGCAACCCGTTGTAGATAGCGGTATGAAGGTGATTACCATTGCAGGACACCAGAGCCTTTCGGATGGCTTAAATAAACGCTCTAACCATGACCGTATCGAAAAAGAGATTAACGAAAGCCTAGCAACGGCAGTGAAATGGGGGATACCCTGCCTTATCGTGTTTAGCGGCAACCGTAACGGTATCGACGACAAAGAGGGGCAAGACAACACTATAGACGGGCTAAAGCGCGTTGCCAAAGCCGCAGAGGATGCCGGGGTGACGCTGGTGCTAGAACTGCTCAACTCAAAGGTAGACCATCACGACTATCAGTGTGACCGCACCGATTGGGGGGTAGAGGTGTGTAAAGCGGTGGATTCGTCGCGTGTAAAACTGCTTTATGACATCTACCATATGCAGATAATGGAGGGCGATGTGATTCGTACCCTTCGTAACAACATCGACTATATTGGGCATTTCCACACCGCAGGAAACCCTGGGCGCAACGAACTCGACGACACCCAAGAACTCTACTACCCCGCGATAATGAAGGCAATCGCCGCTACCAACTACGACGGCTACGTAGGACAAGAACTGGTTCCAAAGGGAGACGCGCTTGCCGCCTTGAAACAGGCGTATCAGGTATGTGATGTGTGATGTAAAAGCAACCCTAAATAACGCAAGGAGATAAGCAAGTAGTACCATGTTTACAGGTATCGTAGAGGAGATGGGAGAGGTTATCTCCTGTATTATAGAGGGCAAAACTGCGAAGTTGACGGTACGTGCTGGTGTCGTTCACGCAGGAACCCAGATTGGCGACAGTATCGCCGTAAATGGGTGTTGTCTAACGGTGGTGATACTAGAAGGCAATCAGTTGACCTTCGATGCGATACCGGAGACGTTGGCGCGTACCAACTTAGGCGCACTCGTTCCCGGTTCCCCCGTAAATTTAGAGCGTTCGCTAGAGGTAGGCGCACGGCTTGGCGGGCACTTTGTGCAGGGGCATATCGACGGAGTGGGAACCCTCCTTGCGCTTACCCCCACCGAAAACGCCGTTATTATGGAGATTGGTATTCCCAACCGTCTACACCGCTACTTTGTGGAGAAAGGCTCTATCGCCGTAGACGGAGTGAGTTTGACGGTGGTAGAGGTGAAGCCCGAATCGTTTACGGTCTGGACAATTCCCCATACCCGCGCTGTTACCACGCTTGGTATTCGCGCCGTTGGAGATGGCTTGAATATCGAGTGCGATATGCTGGGTAAGTATGTAGAGCGGCTTATTTCGGAGCCAAACCAGAAATGAGCCAAGTTGGGGCAGAGAACCTAGCCGCGCTAGAGACGGAGACGCGCAACCCAAACACCTCCGACCTCGACAATCTTACCGTTTCCGAACTGGTTGCTACCCTACACGCCGAAAACTTTACCGTTGCGGAAGCAGTTCAGAAAGCCCTTCCACAAGTAGTTCAATCGGTAGAAATCGTAACACTTCGCCTCTCGCAAGGGGGGCGACTTTTCTATGTGGGGGCAGGTACAAGTGGGCGGTTGGGGGTGCTGGATGCAAGCGAGTGTCCGCCGACATTTGGTGTCTCTAGGGAGAGGGTACAGGGGATTATCGCGGGGGGAAATACAGCACTTACCACCTCTATAGAGGGCGCAGAAGACAGCCCAGAAACCGGGGCAGAAGACCTTCGAGAGAGGGGAGTGACCGCGCTGGATGCGGTTTGCGGCATTGCGGCGAGTGGGCGTACCCCTTATGTGTTAGGGGCGTTGGCAGAGGCAAGAAGGTTGGGAGCCGCAACAATTAGTGTGACGAATGTATCCCATTCTAAGCTGAAAGAGGTATCAGACATTGCGATTTGTGCGGTAACTGGGGCGGAGGGGGTAACAGGCTCTACTCGCCTAAAGGCAGGAACCGCCCAAAAGATGATACTCAACCTGCTTACTACCGCCGTGATGGTACGCTTGGGTAAGGTCTACGGAAACCTGATGGTAGACGTTCGTGCTACCAACTTCAAACTGCGCGATAGAGCGGTGCGTATCGTAGTGAGTGCGACGGGAGCAACCGAACCCCTCGCCCTCCAAACACTGCAAGCGGCAGAGGGTGAGGTGAAAACCGCGATTGTCATGCTCTCCAAAGAGGTGGATGCACAGACGGCACGAAAGCGTTTGGAAGCGGCAGAGGGTTGGGTACGCAATGCCCTGAAATAGCGCGAACAGGGTATAATGAACCAAATTTTAAGGATAGTGCGAACGGAATGCCAGAGATTACTGAGGAACTTACGCCAAGCCAGATAGTGGCGGAACTAGACAAATTTATCATCGGACAGAAGAGTGCGAAACGCGCCGTTGCCGTTGCGTTACGGAATCGTTACCGTCGCCGCCGCTTACCAGAAGAGTTGCGCGACGAGGTGATACCCAAAAACATCCTGATGATTGGGCCCACCGGCGTTGGCAAAACCGAGATTGCCCGCCGTTTGGCACACCTTGCCCGTGCGCCCTTTATTAAGGTAGAGGCGACCAAGTTTACCGAGGTGGGCTATGTGGGACGCGATGTCGATTCGATGATACGCGACCTACTGCAAGGCGCGATTCGGATGGTGGAGCAGGAGAAACTGGTTGAGGTGAGGGCAAAAGCAGAGGAGAGGGCTATCGAGCGTATCCTCGATATTCTGCAACCCCAAAAATCTCCCAAACGCCGCAGAGATTCCAGTGAAGCCAGCGAAGACCACGCCCATGCGATAAGGCAGTACTTTGAGCAGATAATTAAGCGCGAAGGCAGTCCCAATCCGAACCAACCTAATATCATTTTGCCCGAAATCCCCTCAAAAACAGAGGAACCCTCTCCCGACGAACAGGCAGACCAAGAGCGGGTGGAGCGGGTGCGCGTTAAACTTCGCAAGCAACTGGTAGAGGGCTACCTAGATTCGCAGACCATAGAGGTAACGGTAGAGGAGACCCCCTCCTCGTCCGTGCAGATATTCCCCATGGGGCAGGGCATGGAGGAGTTTGGAAACGACCTCCAGTCGATGTTAGGGAACGTTCTGCCCAAAAAGTCCAAGCAGAAAAAAGTGACTATTGCCGAAGCGAAAAAGATGCTCGCCGACGAAGAGGCGCAACACCTGATAGACCGCGATAACGTAACACGAGAAGCCATTACCCGCACCGAACAGATGGGCATTGTGTTTATTGACGAGATAGACAAAATCGCCAAAGCGGGACGTTCTGGAGGCGGACCGGATGTCTCTCGTGAGGGGGTTCAACGGGATATTCTCCCTATTATCGAAGGCTCTACCATCAACACTAAGTACGGCTCGGTAAAGACAGACCACATCCTCTTTATTGCGGCGGGTGCGTTTCATGTCTC
>OMJJ01000105.1 GCA_900299305.1 bacterium
CGTGCCGCCGCCAACTCAATCGCGAGCGGTATTCCATCAAGGCGATGGCAAATCTGAACTACAGAACCTATATTTTCGGTGTTGAGTTGGAACAGTGCATCCTGTAGCAGTGCCCTATCCCTAAACAGGGCAACCGCCTCCGATGCCTCTGCCTCTTCCAGTGTTGCCGCGAGTTTGGGAACAGAGAGGGAGGGGACTCGGTAGGTTATCTCTTTTTGTACCCCCAAGGGTTCACGGCTACTTGCCAACACCCGTACATTGGGGCACTGCGCCACAACTTGCCGAACAAAAAGAACACACGCCTCAATAAGATGCTCACAGTTATCCAGAATAAGAAGCATTTCGCGATGGCGTAGTGCCTCTACTACGGTATCGGTGACGCTGGTACCCGGCTGGTCTTTAATGCCGAGTATCTGCGCTACGGTTCTGGGGACGAGCGAGGGGTTTGCGATAGGAGCCAGTTCGATAAACCAAACGCCGTCGGTGGTTCTATCTAGCCACTCTTGGGCAACTTGCAGACTAAGGCGCGTTTTGCCGCAACCTCCCGTACCTGTAAGCGTTAAGAGTTGGGCATGAGAGAGGTGTTCCCGTATCTCGGTAAGAACGTGTTCGCGCCCCACAAAGTTGGTAGAGGGAGGTGGTAGGTTATGAAGCGCAAGAGAGGAGAGACGCGGAAACTCGATAGGCAAGGCGGGGTGTGCCAGTTGCCAAACGTGTTCGGGGGTCTCAAGGTCTTTTAGGCGGTGAATACCAAGGTCTTTTAGGTAGAAGTCGGAAGGGAGACAGTCCATAACCTCTTTGTACGCGGTCTCGCCTAGTATCACTTGTCCCGGATGGGCAATCGCTCTTAGGCGTGCCGCTCTGTTTACGGTAGTCCCAAAGTAGTCTCCATCACGCAGTTGCGCCTCACCAGTGTAGAGTGCGTAGCGCAGATGAAGAGGGGTATCGGGATTCCAGTTTTCGGCAAGGCACTGCGTTTCGATAGCATAGGCGGCTTGGAGGGCAGAGAGGGCGGTCTTAAAAACCATCATCAGGCTCTCCCCTTCCCCTCTCGGCTTTACAAGGCTTCCCTTATGAGCCGCAAGGCTTTGAGCGATGATGCTGTCTAATCGAGAGACGGCAAGTTGCATCGCTTCGGGATAGTTTTCCCAAAGTTTGGCACTGCCCTCTACATCGGTCAAGAGAAAAGTTATGGTTCCTGTCGGCAATCTCAACACAAGTGTCACCTCTTCAGGAGTTAGACCACTCTAATAGGTTTACGGTTTCTCTGTTTTGTTTGCAGAAGCCACAGCCTCACAAAAAGCGCGTATTTTACCGTAGTCTTTGCGTCCCGGCTCGCGCTCCACTCCACTAGAGACATCTACCGCATAAGGACGCACTTGGCACACAGCGGTATAGACATTCTCGGGATTCAAGCCACCCGCCAATATCAGTGGGAGGCGAAAAGAGGCTCTTATCTGCTCTGCCACACTCCAATCGAAGGTATGCCCCGAACCACCGAGTTGCTCTTTGTGGTAGGTATCTAACATGAGGGCAGAGGGGGTAAACTCCTCCAAAGCCTTCTCTATCTCCAGAAGGCTACGTTCGTCTTGCACTCGAAACACTTGCACCCGTCGCAAATGCGGAGGTAAATTCCGCATCTCCGGTTGAAAGCGATAGAACTGTAGCGCATCGTAAGACGCAAGCACCTCTGCCCGAATATCTCCCAAATCGCGGCATACTGCGGTGCGTACTACAAAGGGGGGAAGGTGGTACGGAGTATCCTGCGCCCCCTCCCAACTTCCCACGTAGCGCGGTGTTTGGGGAACATGAATAAAACCAAGCGCGGATGCTCCATACTCTATCGCTTTATCGGCATCGGCTTGTTGGGTAATTCCACAGATTTTAATGCGGGTATCTATGATTTGGGTTCTACTTTAACAAAAGCTTTCTTCTCCTTCTATTATAACTCATATCACTTATTACCACATAAAAAATACCTCCGCCCCAGCAGAACGCTAAGGCGGAGGCACAGAAGTTCAAGACTCTCTTACTACTAGGGTTGTACCGTGAGCAGAGACGTATTGTTGCTGATGCTCGTGTAGAGGCTATCCCCATCGAATATCGCAGTGATGGGGTGTGTCCCAACCGTTAGCGTGTTGGGGAGGGTATAACTGAGTGTTACGATACCCGTCGCGCTTACAACGGTTCCCACATCCACGCCGTCTATCTGGAATCGCACGGTCTTACCATCCAGAAGTGCACCGTCGGTAGTACGAGTTAGTTTCGCTTTTAGCGTTACTTTCGTGCCTACTTTGCCCGAAGCCGTAGACACCGATAGTTTGGTAGGGGCTTGCGCTATCGTAAGGGTGCTAGAAGCCGTTGAGGTGAGATAGTCCGCATCTCCAGCAAAGTCGGCGGTAAGCGTATGTGTGCCAACCGCAAGCGTCTCTCCAAACTTGTACGAAAGGGTTGCTTTACCTGTTCCATCGGTGTTCGTACTTCCGATAGCGTTTCCATCTATTTTGAAGACAACGGTGCGGAAAGAGATAACTCCGCCATCGTTACTACGCTTGAGGGTAGCGGTTAGGTTCTTGGTATCGCCCGGACGAGCCGTTACGCTTCCTAGTTTGAGGGTGGTTCCCGATTGGTTAATGGTAAGCGTAGTATGACCTGTAGAGGCGTTGTAGTTTGCATCTCCGGCAAACTTTACGGTTAGGGTTTGCTGTCCTACTCCAAAGGTTTCTGGCAGTTTATATGCGAGTTTCGCTTTGCCGCTTGCATCTGTTACTGCCGTTCCTAGCGTAGTTGCCCCAATAGAGAAGGTCAACGTCTCATTGGCAAGGTGTGCCCCATTCAGGTAGTGGTTCAGAACTGCTGTAAGCGTTTTGGTATCGCCGATTTTGCCAGCTACTGCGCTTACGTTGATAGCGGTGTCTGCCGCCGTTCCTTCATACGCCCCCAAATCAGGACCAAGGTCGAGTGTTGTGCGCGGCTTAGATTTGTAGTGCGGTACATACTGCTCCGTTACATCGTAGCCTAGGTTAAGAGCAGAAGGGGCGAGAACTCCACCAGTATCCACACTGTTAGAACTTTGGGTAAGCAGATAGTCTAGTCCATTGATGTTGGCAAATCCGGGGTTGTTTGCGCCGTTTTTATCTCCTATGAGTTGGTTAGCCCATCCATTGACGGTGCTTCCCCCCTCATGCCCTAGCCAAAGTTTAGTTGTGCCGGGGCTAAGCCAGTTGGTACCCATATCTACCGTACCATTGGCGGTAGTAACCACCATTTTGAAAGCATAGTACTGGTTAGAGTTGATACTGGTATCGGTATAGAAGATATTGTTACGGCAATCCACTTTCTCATAGATGTCTGGGGTAGGAGTATACTCCTTGTCTGTGAGTTGGAATGCTGCCCCAACTGCCTGGTGGTTTACCACAGTGTTATGGTAGAAGTAAAGCGTACCGCGGTGTTCTGTGGGATAGTAGCTCGCTCCGTTGTACGCCCCAAACCAGACGATAATCCCTAAATTAAACGTCGAGGCTTTCATGGTGATTACGTTGCCATAGACGTAGGCATCGGGATAGTACGGCTTAAACTCTAGGTAGTCCGCGCCACCCTGTGGGTCGAGAATCGCGAAGACGTTAGAACACTCGGTGCTAACCACCTCGTTGTAACGAATAATCGTTCCCGCCGAGCGGTCTTTTATCATCGTACCGTGGCACCCTTTGCGAAGCGGCCCAAAACGGTTGTACTGGTAGATAGCCCCGTCGGACTCTACATAGATGTTGTGTTCGTGGTAGCCATTGCTCAGTCCCGGTATGTTGGGTTGCCCGTTATCATGAATATAGTTTTTCTCGATAAGCAGGTTCTTGGAACTCTGTGCGGCTTGGTTCTTGGAGTTTGCAAAGATACCGTTCCCGTTAAAACTGATTTCACAGCCGCGAATGGTAAAGTTTTGGGCAAACTCAATGTAGATCCCACAGGCAAAACTATCGAAGATACGGGTTTTACCATGCTGGTCGGTAAAAGAGATAGAACCATCTGCCTTATAGAGCGCGTTACGAATATCCAACGACTCTATAGTGATCCAAGAGGGGAAGGTGGTTCCGTACACGTAGTTCTTTTTGCGTGGTGTAACGATAATCACGCCAAAGTTTTCAAAAACGGGGTTGCGGAAATCGACATGAGGATCCATAACCGCGCCGTTACCATCGATAATGGGTAGTGCGCCTGTTGTCGGGTCGGCAATTCCACGAATCAGGATGGGGTTGGCGGCGGTTCCTGCTTGCGAGACTTGTATAATCTCGTGGTAGCCTCCCGCCTTATAGTGGATGTTCACAATATCACCCGGCTTTAGGCTTCCCCAAGGAACATCCGATAGTTTCGCGAGATACCCGGTGGTAGGTCCCACATCGTAGGTTTTGGCGTAACTGGCTCCTGTAGCCGCAAGCAACAGAAGGCAAGTTGCAAAAAGTTTGACACACATATTTTGAAAAAGAGTTGTTTTCTTCATTCTTATCTACCTTTACTGACAAAAGTACTCTGTATTCACCACTTATTACTAAATAATAATTACAGAGTACTATAAATCATCCTATTTATTTATTCTTCCCACTACCAAATCGCGAACATCAGGAGTGTAGAAGAGAGAGTCGCTAAAGAGACTCCACGTGTAGCCCACAATCGTTCCTGCCGCATCCGTATAGATTCGGAATACTCCCTGACCAATCCCCTGACCACTTGGATAGCGGGTATCTGTGGAACCGTGGTAACTTTGGCTCGAATCGATAACAGTTATCTGATACTGGGTCGTGCCAGTTACAATAGGAGAGGTCGCAACCCGTGAGGTAGCAACACTTGCCGCAAGCATAACATGTCCCGTACTTGTGGCGTTGGGGTCGTAGTACTTTATCGCAAGGAAGTCCCCTGGTTGAATTTGGGACACATTCGTAATGCGTTGAAAGCCTTTTTGAAGCTTGATGGTGTCGTGGTAGTCGGCGGCGTTGGGACTAGAGGAACCGAACCAGTTGCTGAAATAGGTATCCGTGTAAGAGTAGGTACGTTTCAGCAGAAGGGTTGCGAAGGTAGCACAGACGGTACGTGCTTCGCTTGCGGTTCCATTCCACAAGATATAAGAGGGATTGGAACCGTACACATTCTTTTTGGAAATTTGTAGGTTGGAAACCAGTGTCTGAGCGTCAGTTAGGTGGAGGGTAGCCGCATTCGCGAGTGCACCCGATAGTACACCCATAACAACCCAGAGTATCAAAAGGCTCTTTCGAGCACAGGCTATTCGATGCTTCATTTTTTTTAGTATCCTTTTTTCGTGATTTTAAGTAACCTCATTTCGTTTTTATTCTCTTTAGTGGAGGTTACAGGTATAGGATACTACCCTAGTGTGACGTAGATGTATACAAGTGCGTCTCTAAGGCGTGACGAGCAAAGTTTTTTAAACTTTTTTTCGTCACACCTTCTGTTTTGTTCCCCTAAAAACCTTTTCTGCTATCTAGCAATAGGGTAATGGGACCTGCATTTGTCAGGCGGACGCGCATCTCATTGCCAAAACTGCCGTACTGCACCGGAACCCCTAAACCCTGTAGTCGCTCTCCAAACGCTTTGTAGAGGGCTTCTGCAACCTCCCCTCTTGCGGCATCGGTAAAGCCCGGTCTGCGCCCTTTGCGGCAGTCGGCGTAGAGTGTAAAGTTGGATACAACCAGTGCGCTTCCACCAACATCCAACAGCGAGAGGTTTAGTTTGCCCTCTGCATCCTCAAAGACGCGCAGGTTTGCTACTTTTTCTGCCATATACTGCACATCTGCACTTGTGTCGTCGGTTTTTACCCCAACCAGTAGCAGAAAACCCGTACCAATAGAACCCACTTGCCGCTCTCCCTCTGCTTCCACCACACACACATTCGCCTCTGAAACCCGCTGTACCACGACGCGCATTACTTTTCTCCTTAACTTTTAGTAGTAGGCTACCTCTCAAAAAACTGTTTTATAGCATACCCTATAGAGATTTTTTAGGGAAAATGCTGGAAAGAGTTGACAAACCCTGTCCTCTTCGTGTAGACTCTGTTCAACAATCGTTTTTTGGTAACGTTGTAGTTACCTCCTCTGTTTGGTCTTCTTGTTTCACTCGTACTACGTAAGTACTCGTGTGCGGTTCTCTTTTCACTCTATTTAGAACCCCTTTTGGTTGCCTGTTCGTGGCACTTTTGCCATGAACCCTTTGTCACAACAAACCTTTACCCCAACGATGCGGATAACCTTGTTTTCACTACTTGCCTTCGGTGCAAAGACTGCACAGAAGGTCATTTCCCTATACCTAACAAGGAAAACCCGCGCCTCACATCGCCTTTTCCTTGCCTTAGTTGTCAGCCTCATCATCGAAGGAGAAGCAAAGATATGAATCTCATTGCACGCAAATCACGAAGCCAAAGTACTTCGGAACCCATCAATAAGTGGAGCCGCCTTGCGCAACGCTTAAAAGAGCCAGAGTGGCGTAGATATGGTCTCACGCTACTTTTGGGAAAAGTGGGGGCTATCTGTATTCTATACACCCTGTTTGCCCTCTATACCGCTTTTTCGGGAACCCCTGCCCACGCCGACGACCCCGTTCTAAAGGGCAACGACATCGTGAACCCCGTTAATACGGCGTGGACACTGGTAGCCGCCTTCCTCGTCTTTGGGATGCAAGCAGGCTTTACGATGCTGGAAGCGGGCTTCTGCCGCTCCCGTGAAACCGTAAACGTTTTGATGGAGTGTATTGTAGATACCTGTCTCTGCGGGCTTCTGTTCTATGCCGTAGGGTTTGCGTTTATGTTCGGGCATGGAAACGGGCTTATAGGATGGGGTGATGGCAAAGGACACAACTGGTTCTTCCTCAACAACGCCCCCGATACCTACGAGTCATCTGGAGTTGCGTTCCTCGCTATCTGGATATTCCAGTTCGCTTTTGCTGATACCTGTTCTACCATCACTTCGGGTGCTATGGCGGGTCGTACAGGGTTTATCGGCGACCTTCTCTATAGTGTGGGCGTATCCGGGTTTATCTATCCTATCATTGGACACTGGACATGGGGACCGGATGGGTTCCTCGCAACGATGGGTAGCGATGGTAAGTTCCTCGCATCTTTGGGCACAGGCTTCCACGACTTCGCAGGCTCTACGGTAGTTCACACCATAGGAGGAATGACGGCTCTTGCAGGTTCTATCGCACTAGGTCCTCGACTTGGGCGTAAGTTCCGCCGAGATGGCGGAGGTCCCATGCTTCCTCACGACCTCGTTATGGCATCGGTTGGTGGGTTTATTCTCTGGTTCGGTTGGTACGGATTTAACCCCGGTTCCACCCTCTCCGCAATGGATATACAGGGAATTGGTCGTGTAGCCGCAAACACTACCCTCGCGGCGTGTTCGGCGGGTCTGGTTGCTATGTTCTACGCCTACCCCCAAACAAAAAAATGGGACGTTGGTTTTACAGTAAACGGCTTCTTGGCGGGATTGGTTGCAATCACCTGCCCCTGTTACTGGGTTAGCCCAACGGGTTCGGTACTGCTGGGAGCAGTTGCGGGTGTAATCGTTGTTCTAGGGGTCAACCTACTAGAGTGGCTACGTATCGACGACCCGATTGGTGCAGTTCCTGTACACGGCATCTGTGGAATCTGGGGAACGATTTCTCTAGGGCTATTCGCTTGTGGTAAATATGGAGTGAGCGGCGCAACCGGTCCCGACAATAGTGCTACTGCGGTACTTACGGGTCTCTTCTATGGGGGCGGAAGCAAACTGCTGATGGCGCAAATCGTGGGTAGTGCCATTACCACTATCGCGACCCTTGTAGTTGGGCTTGCCCTGATGTACGCCGTAAAAGCAACGGGTACGCTTCGTGTCTCCCGTGAGGGTGAACTGGAAGGTCTCGATGTTCACGAGCATGGTATTCCTGCCTATCCCGAATACGTGCTCCACGAATCGGCTATCCCCCACGGTTCCATCGAATAGACTTACCCAGTAGGGTTTGCAAATCCCCGCTTCCTAGCGATAGGAGGTGGGGATTTTTATTGCCGCACTTCGAGAGGAATTTTGTGTTCCGTTTCCGAAAGTTATACCCAAACTACTCTTGAACACGGTTTAAGGCAAACACCATGTACCTATCTTTACGAAACGGAGCTATAGCACTTATGCTCTCTCTCGCCTCCCTCTCCCTTTCTGCGCTTCCCATCCACGCTCAGACACCCCTAGAGACGCAGTTAGCCTCACTACCCAAACTGCCCACACGCGCCAAAGCGGAGGACTGGCTTATCGCAACCCCCAAGCAGAGAGCGGGGGTATTTCAGGGAGAACATAAGCAGGAGATTTACCTTGATAACGGCTTAGTGCGCCGTACCTTCCGGCTTGCCCCCAACTTAGCTACGGTGGGCTTCGACAACCTAATGACCCGTACTGCAATGCTAAGAGGTGTAAAGCCGGAAGCAACCGTAACCCTAGAAATCGACGGACAGACTCAGGTGTTCCCTGTAGGTGGGCTAAATGGTCAACCCGACTACGCCTACCTGCGCCGTGAATGGCTGGATAGCCTTACTGCCGACAGCAGTGCCTTCCGCTTTACTCATTTCGAGGTAGGAACTCCCAAGCCGCGCATGGAGTGGAACCGAAAACGCTACTCTGCAAACACACAGTACCCGCCCTCTGGGGTCTCGCTCACGCTCCATTTTACTGCGCCTACCCCTGCTCTTTCAGGAGTCTCCGTCGCCATTCACTACGAACTGTACGACGGTATCCCGCTAATTGGAAAGTGGCTAACACTAGAAAATAGGTCTGGGAAATCCGTGCGTCTCAAATCTTTTACCAGTGAGATACTCGCGGCAGTGGAGTATGAGGCGCACGTTGAGAAGGCAGAACGCTGGGAGCACCCCAACATTCACGTAGAGAGCGACTACGCCTTTATTGGGATGGATCCGGTAAGCGCAAACAAGGTTGCGTTTTGGGAACCCGACCCCCAATACACCACACAGGTCAACTACCTACTACAGACCCCCTGTCTGTTGCAGTGCCGCCCCCCATTAGGACCGGATATGCCTATCGCAAACGGAGAGAGTTTCGAGACGTTCCACGTTTGGGAACTGGTATTCGATAGCGAAGACCGCGAACGCAAAGGGCTAACACTGCGTCGTATGTACCGCACCCTCGCGCCATGGGCTACCGAAAACCCCATCCTCATGCACTCCAGGCAGTCCGACCCCGCCTCTGTAAAGAGCGTGATTGACCAGTGCGTAGAGGTAGGCTTCGAGATGGTGATACTCAGTTTTGGAAGCGGCTTCGATATGGAGAACGAAGACCCCAAGTATCTTGCTCAGATAAAGAGCCTCGTGGACTACGCACACAGTAAGGGTATTGAAATCGGGGGCTACTCTCTGTTAGCAAGCCGCCGCATCAACGACACGGAGGACGTTATCAACCCGAAAACGGGCAAGCCCGGCGACGCGATTTTTGGAAACTCGCCCTGCTTAGAGGGGAACTGGGGGCGTGACTACTTCCGAAAAGTGTATGCCTTTATCGAGAAAACAGGCGTGGACTTGCTAGAACACGACGGCTCTTATCCTGGTGATGTGTGCGCTTCTACCACGCACCCAGGTCATCAGGGGCTAGGCGATTCGCAGTGGCGGCAGTGGGCGAAAATCCGAGACTTCTACCGTTGGTGTCGGGGGAGGGGAGTCTACCTCAATGTACCGGACTGGTACTTCCTTAGCGGCTCCAACAAAACCGCAATGGGCTACCGCGAAGTCAACTGGTCTCTGCCCAGAGACCGCCAAATGATACTAGCACGGCAAAACATCTACGACGGAACGTGGTACAAAGCGGC
>OMJJ01000106.1 GCA_900299305.1 bacterium
AAACCCCAACCAACCCGACCGCCGTCCCGGTTTCTGGACACAGGGCGAGACCATCGGGAACCGCTACTGGCTACCCCTCTACGACTATCCCAACCAGTTTTCCACCTCCGAAACCGTTGTCACCGTACCTGACCACTGGATAGTGATAGGAAACGGTACGGAGGGCAAAACCCTCACCGACCCACAAAAGAAAACCAAAACCTATCAGTGGACAATGACACAGCCTCACGCCCCCTACCTCCTCTCGCTTGCGGGGGGAGAACTCGAACTTAAAAAGGCGAAATGGCGCGATGTGCCGCTCTACTATGTGGTTCCCAAAGGCAAAGCGAGCCTCATCGACGGCAGTTTTAACGATACCCCCGATATGCTAGAGTTCTTCTCGACCAAACTCGGCGTGAAGTACCCCTGGCCCAAGTACGCGCAAAATGCGATGTGGGATTTTGGCGGGGGTATGGAGAACGTAAGCGCGACCACACTCGGCGCGGGATCGCTTACCGATGGACGCAACGGCGACCACACCATGTCGGGCTTGAACTCGCACGAACTGGCGCATCAGTGGTTCGGCGACCTCGTAACCTGTAAGCACTGGGGAGATGTCTGGCTAAACGAGAGTTTCGCAACCTTTATGGAGACCTACTACCACGAACACTCCAGAGGACAAGAGCAGTACGAACTAGAGGTAGACGGTAATATCAACGCCTATCTAGGCGAAGCCAGCCGCTACAAGCGGCCCGTATCCACCCACTACTACCGCACCTCCGATAGTATGTTCGACTCGCATACCTACCCCAAAGGTGGGGTCATTCTGCATATGCTGCGCCGTCAACTAGGCGACGAAAACTTCCTCAAGGGGCTAAACTACTACCTCACCAAGTACCGCCACCGTCCCGTAGAGACCCACAACCTGATAGACTCGTTTGAAGAGGCGACGGGTATCAACCTACAGCACTACTTCGACCAGTGGATATACAAGCCCGGACACCTCGAAATGGAGGCGAGTTGGAAGTACGACGAGAACGAAAAGGTCGTTATCGTCACCATAAAGCAGACCCAAGATACCAAAGACGGCACACCTATCTACAACACTCCCCTCACTATAGGGCTAGTACGCTCAGGTAGTGGAGTAGACAAGCATCCCCTACAGCTCGACAATCAGACGCAAGAGTTTCGTATCCCCGCGCCCACGCGCCCCGATTCGCTACTCATAGACCCAGACCACGACCTGCTGAAAGTCCTCAAAATCAGCCGAGCAGAGAGCGAACAGCCCACCCTACTGCGCTACGCCCCCAACGTCAATGACCGCGCTAGTGCGTTGCGCTCCATTCTCTCACAAGCAAATGGCAACCTCTCCGAAATGCAGATAACCCTCCTTACCGACGTTCTGAAATCGGATGCTACCGTTACCATAGGAACCCAAATCCTAGACGCATTAGGCGATACCAAGCGGGAGAGCCTACGCCCCCTCTTCCAACAAGAGGCACAATCCAAGAAATGGGAACGCCGCGCCTCTGCGGTACGCGCACTCAGCATACTGCCCCTCACTCCGCAAGATGTAGCCCTACTCAAAACGATTGCGAAAAGCGATACAGAGTACTACGGGGTAGTAGAACCTGCCCTGCAAGCGGTGTTCAAAAACGATATGGCGGGTTCAATCGAGATCATACGTCACCAAATCGCTTCCAAGACGATGGGAAATCGGCTTGCAAACCGCGCACTCTCTATTCTGGAAGAGGGTGAGTCTCCCGTCGCTATTCCCGTTTTGCTAGAGACCAGCACGAACAAAACCCTGCCCTCTACGCTACGCCAACGCGCCGTCCGTACCCTCAACTATGTAAAAGGCGATGAAGAGGCGATTGCCCCCACGCTTATCAACCTGTTAAAACAGGAGAAAGGCGAACTGCTACAACAGGTAATAGAGACGCTACAAGAGAGAAAAGTGAAGTCGGCTCTACCTGCCCTCAAGCAGTTTGTACAAGAGAGCGAAGACGTTCCGGCGGTCTCCAAAGCGAAAGACGCTATTGCCAACCTTAGCAAACTGTAAAATGCCCAACAATCCTCTCACAAACCTACGCACCCAACGCGAACAGACCCTAGAAGCCGTTACCCACCTCTTACAAAACGACGAGAGGTGTGTGGCGGCTTGGCTGTTTGGCTCGGTAGGGCGCGGAACCGACGACGAACTCAGCGACCTCGATATATGGATAGTGGTACGAGATGCCGACTGCCCCGCCATCGTCGCCGAAAGACGCGCCTTTGTTTCGCAAATCGCCCCGCCTATCCATATCCAAGAGGCTCCTCAAAATGCCCCAAAAAACGGTGGCTTCCTCCTAACTCTCTACGCGGGTGAGGCGGGGCTACAGCATATCGACTGGTACTGGCAACCCCAATCCTCCGCTCAAATCCCCGAACAGGTGCGCCTTCTCTTTGACCGCGCCAACCTCCCGTATTCGGGCTTGCCCCCTCTGATATACTCCTCTCCAGCCCCCCAAAACTCAGTAGAAGAGGCAGAGAAAAGCATTACGTTCTTCTGGTCTATGGCTCCGATTGCGGCAAAGTACATTGCACGGCGCAACCTCTGGCAAGTTCTCAGTATGCTGATGATGTTGCGCGGTACACTAGGGAGTATCGGGACACATCTCCAGATAGAGTCGCTTACCGCCCTCGATTCCCCTCCCGCCGATACCCCAGAAGGCTTACTCGCCCTTTTGCGGCAGATGGCAGAGAGCGTACAGAACACCCACCCGGTTTTGGAAGCACAGGGCGGTACACCGCCGCAGGAGATAGTCCCACACGTACTCGCCTACTTCGACTTGGTAGAGGCGTTTCTGCATAACCTTTAAGGGCTATTTCTATCCTAATTAGAGAGTTTGGGGTTAAAGTTCCGAAAATAGAGATTAGGCGGCTTTTAGCAAGCCTTTTCGCCTATTTCGCACCCAAAACGGTCTGTTTTGCCTGAAAATTGTGCTTTTCTACCCAAAGAGAAGGAAATCGAAAGGCTTATCAGGAACAGACCTCGTAGTATTGCGGTAGCGTGTGTAAGGCAAACTCTGTTGGGAAGTGCAAACAAGTTTGCATTTCTAGGGAAATTAGGGTATACCAAACCCACTTGCCCACAGTATCTAGTTTTGCAGAACATTTTGCCTCACACTCGATACGGCATAGGAAAACGCACTTGTGAAATCGTTTGTCCATCAGTTACCGACAGTTATGGGTACGATTGCGGCGATGCTCGTTACACTCGTAAGCGTGATAAGCGAGTCGCCGCCGGTGAACTGTCTTGTCAAGGCGGTATCGGCGTTTACCGTGTTTGCAGGTTTAGGGATGATTGTTCGCTACGTCTTTCTTACACTAGACGAAGAGAGAGAACAGGCGAAAAAAGAGAAAGAGGCGGAAGAAGCCGCCCTCGCGGAGATAGCACCCGGTACACCCGTTTCCGAGCTCCTCCCCGATGAAGAGCCTCTCCTCGCACCCGAAACCGCAATCGAAACGGAAGAGCCTACCCCCGTTCCCTAAGCCAAGACCCACTCGTGCGCCCCCTGTCGCCCTGAACCAAGCAAGTAGCCTTTTTCGGGAGCGAAAACGTGTTGACCCCCTACGACATTCGAGAAGCATGGCGAAGGTACAAGATGTTCGATAGCGCACAAGCCCGTGCCGAGCTTATCGAACACTATGCCTATCTTGTCAAAATTACCGCAGGGCGTGTTATCTCCAAACTCCCCCCAAGTCTGGAACGGGAAGACCTTGTGAGTGCCGGTATTGTAGGGCTGGTAAAAGCCGTAGACCAGTTTGACCTCAATCGCCAAGTCAAGTTTGAGACCTACGCCATCGCCCTCATACGCGGCGCAATTTTAGAGATGCTACGAGAAGACGACTGGGTTCCGCGCTCTGTGCGC
>OMJJ01000107.1 GCA_900299305.1 bacterium
GGTAACAGCCTTACTATACGGTGCATTCGCCTCTTCGCCCAAACTTGGGAGAAGAGGTTGGTGATGAGGGCTAAAACCTACCAGTACCCAACCTCTGAGGGCACTGCCCACGCCCCACCTTAGTTTCTAAACCTCCTCTCCTCTTCTCCCAATTGAGCAAGGGGAGGGGATGAGGGCTACGATAAGGAGACCCTGATGACCATTCAAGAGTACGTTGCAGAGCAGACCGTAAGGGTTGCCCAAGCCCTCGCGCACTTTTTAGAGACCACCCAAGAAGAGAAGCGGGAGTGGCAACCCTCCTTCGGTTCTGATGCCACCACAACGCGCTCCGCCCTTCAACAGGTAGGCGAGTGCGTGGTAGTGAACGGCTACATGGCGAAACTGATACGCGGCGAAGAACTCACCCCGGTAGGCTCTTACGAGATGGGTTTTGCCAGCGTAGAGGAGGCGAAAACCCTGCTTTTGGAGAGTGCGAACGCGCTTGCTGAGGCGATTCGTACCCTGCCCGATGCAAACCTAGAAGGTGTCTATCAGCACCCGCGAGGGCAGATACTCGGTAAAAACGTGATAATCATGCCGCTACGCAACATGGCTTACCACGCGGGACAAATCAACTTTATACAAACCCTCTACGGCGATACAGAGTTTCATGTTCCGCCTACTTGGAGGTAACTTCTCGCAATGCCCCCTCGTATCGACCCTTTTCGCCTACTAGAGCGAAACGATAAGTGGTTTTTGGGAGGGGGGAGAGCCGTTCAGTACGCGCCCCCCTTTCCCAAATACAGCGACACCCTCGGCTTTTGGGATGAGGCGTACTTTGCGGACATCCGCCTAGAACGCCTCTTCTGTGTTCTTGTAATGAATGAGCAGGGGAGACCCCTCACTCTGCACCGCGCTACCCGCCGCTGGACTCCCGATAAACTCACCCAACTCTACACTATTGAAGGGCTACCCTACCTACAGATTCAGGAAGAGCGTGCCGTTACCCCCGATGACACACTGGTTAGCCGCGTTACCATGCGGAACCGAGGGACTACTCCCTACACCTTACACCTGCTTCAATGGAGTCTACAGACGCGGCAGACGCTAACCCCCGACACAAACGGAGCCAGTGCGGAGGCACTAGAGAGAGAGATAGATGCTTTCTCTTTTGCCCATCGTGTAACTTATGGGGCATCGGGAGAGACTCCTGCCGCCGTCTATGGCTGGGGAGAACACGGCGACACTGCCCCTTCCCAAGAGCCGAACTCTGTCTACGTAGCGTTGGGGGGAAGCAGGCTACCCGATTCGTGGACGGCAAATCTTGCAGAGACCACCGACCCCTCTCCTCTTTGGCAGACCTCACTCTTCCCCGAAAAGTTCTTCCACTGCGTACTCCCTGGTGAGATGCAGTGGGACGAGGGCTGGAACACCACAGGGCAACTGCACCTTGCGATGCACTATACCCTAGAGGTTCTGCCCAATGAGGCAGAGTCGATAACCTTTGGTGCGTCCCTCTCTCTTAGCCGCGAACAGGCTCTTGACCAACTCCGTGCAAATATGATTGGCGACCCCATCGCTCTTAGCCGACAGAGTTGGGAGGACTATTTCGTCTCAGTACCCTCCTTCGAGTGTAGTGACCCCTACCTAGAGACCTACTACTGGTATCGCTGGTATGGGCTTCGTTTGAATACCGTAAACGTGGGCGCAGGAAACCTGCCCTATCCGTGTGTATTCGAGGGGATTGCGGGGTTCCGCTCGCATATCACCTACTCCGCTCAGTGTCATATTCGCGAAACGGCATGGATGCACGACAAAACCCTCGCAAAAGGGTGTCTGCTGAACTTTATCGCGAATCAGGTGCTAGGGGCAGAGAACCCCAACGACGGCTTTCTACCCGGACATCTCTACCTTTGGCGCAAAGATAGGGGCTTCTATCATGCGAACTGGGGGGAGGCACTCCTTCAAATCTATCACCTCTCGGACGATATAGATTTTGTACGCCAAGTGTATCCCTACATGGTGCGCTACGCCGAATACTTCGATAGAGTACGCGATAAGGAAGGCTCCTGCCTCTACGATGTGTTAGACCAAGGCGAGACCGGACAGGAGTATATGAGCCGCTATCTCTTTGTAAACCCCGATGCCGATAAGTGGGGTTCTATTCAAGTGAAGGGCGTGGATGCAACGGTCTATCTGTATCGCCTCCAACGCACACTTGCCTATATCGCCGAAAAACTTAGGCAGAAACAGGATGCGCGTTGGTGGGACGGTAAAGCCGACGCAACCCGCACCGCCATTCGGGAAGAGATGTGGGACGCAGAGGCAAAACTCTTCAAAGATGTACACCCGCAAACCCACGAGAAATCGCCCTACAAATCCGCAGTGGGCTTCTACCCCTTTTTAGAAGACATCTGTCGTAGAGAACACCTGTCGGCATGGCAACATCTAAGCGACCCAAATACCTTTGGTACGCCCTACCCCGTACCCGCCTGTAGTGTAGATGACCCCTACTTTGATGCAGAAGCCGAGTGGAAACAGAAACGCCATAACTGCCCTTGGAATGGGCGCGTCTGGCTTATGACAACCTCTCATGTGGTGACGGCACTGGCAAGAACGGCACGCCAACTGGAAGCACGTCTAAAACCCCAAGCCGCCGAACTGATTATGCAGTATGTCCGTATGCTCTTCACCGACGGAGACCCCAAACTGCCCAACAGTTACGAACACTATAACCCTTACACCGGAGTACCTGCTTTGTACAGAGGTATTGACGACTATCAACACTCATGGATAGTAGATACTATCATTCAAGAGGTGGCTGGTATTCAAGCAGAACCCGGTATTAAAGGAAGGCTGGTTATCGACCCGCTTCCCCTGCCCATTCACTCCTTCCGTATCGAGCGCGTACTGGTACGGGGTCACTGGATAGATGTGATGTGGGGGGCAGAGACGGGCTTTCGGGTACGGGTGGACGGTGTGGAGTGCGTGGCAGAGGCAGAACGTAAGCGCGTGGAGGTGACTTTAGAATGAAAGACTGGATACTTGCCCTCGATATAGGAACCTCTTCTACCCGCGCCCTGCTTTGGGACACAGAGGGCAACCTTATAAAGCCGTGCGAAGCACAGATAAAGTACTCTCTGCACACCACTCCCGATGGCGGGGCAGAGATTCCTGCGGAGGCACTCTTCCAATATACCGCGCAGTGCCTCGATAGTATTTTAGAACAGGCAACTGCTCAGGGCGGAACGGTTCGAGCAGTAGGAATATCTACTTTTTGGCACTCATTAGTAGGTATAGATAGTTATGGGAATGCCCTCACGCCTATCTATATGTGGGCAGATACCCGCTCCGCCCCCCAAGCAGACCGCTTGCGCCTAGAACTGGACGAACTGGCTCTGCACCGCCGTACCGGATGTAGGATACACCCCTCCTACTACCCCTCAAAACTGGTTTGGCTACGCGAAACCCAACCCAACCTATACCACTCGGTAGCAAGGTGGGTATCGCCTAGCGAGTATCTTTTCGGGCGGCTTTTTGGTGCTCAGGCGATACGAGTCTCCGTCTCTATGGCTTCTGGTACAGGGCTAATGAACCAAGAGCGATGTGAGTGGGATAGCACGGCTCTAGGGCAGTATGGTCTGGAAGAGGCGCAGTTCTCACCTATCATCAATCTCAACGAGCCTTCTAGGGGGCTACGTAAAGAGTTCGCAGAGCGGTGGCAGGCATTAAAAGAGGTTCCCTTCTTTCCCGCCGTGGGCGATGGGGCGTGCGGCAACGTGGGAAGCGGATGCACCTCACCCGAACGGTTCGCTATCAACTTGGGAACTTCGGGGGCGGTGCGGGTGTTATGGCGCGAGTCGCAACTACCTACACGTCCTATACAGCCCTCTGGGTGCTGGCACTATCGTATCGACAAAGAGCGTCCGCTTATCGGCACGGCGTTTAGCGATGGGGGGAACGTCTACCTCTGGTTACAAGAGAGCCTAAAACTGCCCTCCCTAGAGGCGCAAGAGCGGTATATTGAGAGCGCAGTACCAGGGGGGCATGGTCTGGTGTTTCTGCCGTTTATGTCGGGAGAGCGCGGCATGAACTGGAACCCCAAAGCACGCTCTGCGCTTATCGGTATGAACCTTGATACCTCTCCCCTCGATGTTGTTCACGCGGTAATGGAGGCGATAGCCATGCGCTTTGCGTTGGCAGTAGGGCAACTAAGCGACCTCTTCCCGCAAGTACAAGAAGTTATTGCGTCGGGCGGGGTGCTGAGTAAGTCTCCTGCATGGGCGCAGATGTTTGCAGACGCAATAGGGCAACCCATTACCCTCACCGAAGAGCCGGAGGCAAGTAGCAGAGGCGCGGCGCAACTCGCAATGGAGGCAGAGGGAACGCTGGGCAGTAGCGACTGGCAGACGCGCATGGGCAAAACCTACCTGCCAAACGCAACCCGCTTTGCACGGTATCAGGAACTGCTGGCAGAGCAGGAGAGATACTATCAACGGACGATTCTCTAAGGAACCTACCCATTTTATGAGTGAAACCACACTAGCAAAACAACCCACCCAACGCATCACCCCCCGCGCCTTCCTAGAGGCAAAACGGCTTGGCACAGCACAGATACACCCCGATGGTAGGCGTGTGGCTTTTACCGTTACGGAGGCAGATTTTGAGGACAGTGTTTGGGTGACGCATATCTGGCTAACCGAAAAAAGCCTCCCCGAAGAGACCTCAGAGGAACAGGAGAGCAAAGAAGAGAGTACAGAGGAAGAGGAGTGCGACTGGACACGCCAACTCACCTACTCCCGTGAAGGGGAGACACACCCGCGTTGGTCGCCGAACGGGGAACAACTCGCCTTTCTCTCTACGCGCCCCGACCCCACCTCTAGCGAAGACGACGACGAGGATAACACGGAGTTACAGATTTGGGTACTTCCTATAGACGGCGGGGAGGCGCGAAAACTCACCTCTGCTACGGAGGGAGTTATTGAATTTGAATGGCTCCCTGATAGTACCGGTATCGTCTACCTCACTCCCGAACCCCGCCCCCGCCCCGTAGAGAGCCGGCGGAAAGAGGAGCGCACCACCCAACATAACGACCCCACGGTAGAGCATGAGGAGTTTTTGCGGCGGCAGTTCTGGTCGATTCCGCTGGAAGAGGGAAAACCTACCTATCTGGGGGCGGTTCTACCGGGAACAGACGAATTTGCGCTCTCCCCGTGTGGAGAACGCATCGCCTACGCCACCAACTACACAGGCGACTCCAACGACTACCATGTAGTGGATGTCTATATTCGAGAACTAAAAACACGTAACGACTTCAAACTGGTGCAGAGGCACGGAAGCAAGTACCAACTTCGCTGGTCACATTGCGGTAAGCACCTTGCATTTCGCGCCCCCCTTGACACGGCATACCCGTTTTCTCAAGAGACTCTCTTTGTAGCGGAAGTGCCGACGGCTATACCTGACGGCTATACCTGTACCTTTAGCCCTCAAGCGGAGGGGCTTGCAACCGCGCAACTCCTTGCCCAACCTGATAACGATGTTTTGGACTACGAATGGAGCCACGAGGAGGGGAAACTCTACGCACTGTGTGCCGTGGGGATAGATACCGAACTCGTTTTGATTTCGCTCACAACGGACTACCAACGCATTGATTTGGGGGTGCGGGGGCATCTGGATAGCCTTACGGTGGCGCAAGAGGGGGGCAATATCGCGCTCTTTTACGAGAACCACACCCAACTACCAGAGGTCTACTTGTGGGCAGAGGGTGAGATGAAGCCGCTTACACAGTTCCATAAAGAGTTCTCTAGCACCTACCGCATACCCCGCCATGAGGTTGTACAGTGGCACTCGGAGGATGGTTCGAGGGTGGAAGGTGTGTACCTCTACCCACTGGATATTACCGAAGGAGACCCTGCCCCGCTGGTTGTGCAGATACACGGCGGTCCGAAAGGGCGTGTTACACGCTCTTTGCGGAGTTACTACATGAGTTCGGTGTGGGCAAGTGAGGGGTACGGGGTTCTGCTTCCCAACTTTAGGGGGAGTGAGGGCTACGGTAACGCCTTTGCAATAGCTAACTGGCGCGATATTGGCGGGGGCGACTTTGCCGATATTATGTCGGGGGTGGATTTCTGCATCGCAAAAGGGCTTGTGAACCCCAAACAACTCGGTATTATGGGTGGTTCGTATGGGGGCTTTATGACCAACTGGGCGATTGGGCATACCGATAGGTTTCGGGCGGCTATCTCGATGTTCGGTATTTTCCACCTGCAAACCGACTATAGCAACTCCGATTTTCCACACTGGGACAAAGACTATCTGGGCGGTTGGTACTGGGAAGACCCCGACATCTACCGAAAACTCTCGCCCGGCTCTTACGTGGCAAACATCCAAACGCCCACCCTCATTCTGCATGGCGACGACGATAACAACACCTTTATCAGCAACTCGAAGGAGATGTATCAGGCGTTGCGGCATAGGGGCGTGACTACGCAGTTTGTTCACTATCCGCGAGAAGGGCATGGGGTGCGCGAACCCAATCATAAACTCGACGAGATGCGGCGGTGCTTGGCTTGGATGGACAGGTATCTGCTTTCGGAGGGCAAAGAGCCGCCAACCTATCGCCTAAAAGACAAGGTAGTCTCGGCGGATGGACAGCGTGAACTGTGCGTACTTCGCTGTGAAGCCGCGACGCTGATAGGGCAACCCGCCCCCAAAGAGATTGCCTATACCCTTTGGGAACTGGAGTTTACCCTGCACTACCGCGATAGGGATGCAAAACTCGAAGCACTCCGCTTTCCACTGGAGCAGGTGCGCTTGGAGGCACTGAACGGGCTAGAAGTGCTGTCGTCTATCGGTATCCCTGTAAAGGCGATGGGGGGCAGTGTACTTGTAGAGGGCGAGAACCTACTGCTCACGGTGGAGCCAGACGCAAAAACAGGCGAACTTTCGTTTGGGTGCGTGACGGTGCTACGTCTTCCCAAAACAGGGGGAGAGTATAGGGTACGTATCGCCGACTTTGCACCCGTTAGCGTCGTAATACCTCCCAGCGAGGACGAAGAGGAGAGTGAGACGGAGTAGCGGCTAGTTCACGCAACTCCGTAACGGTTCATTGCGTAGCCCCCGCAATGCCTCTTCGCCTCCCATTTTGTGCAGTCGCTCTTTGCTATCGCTACTGTGCCATGCCCAATGGGGCGCAACGAGTACGTTGGGCGCGGAGAGTAGGGGGTGGTCGGCGGGAGGCGGCTCTTCCTCAAATACATCGATACCTGCCGCGCCTAGCCTTCCTTCTCGGAGTGCCTCTGCCAGTGCGATGGTATCTACCACCTTACCCCGCGCCGTGTTGACCAGTATGGCAGTGGGTTTCATTAGGCGAAGGCGGTCTGCGTTTAGTAGGTGGTAGGTTTCGGGAGTGAGGGGCGTGTGTAGGGAGAGAATATCCGACTGCTTTAGAATCTCCTCTAAAGAGAGCGGCTCTGCCCCCAAATCGGTGACTATTTGGGGGTCGAGATAGGGGTCGTGGGCAACAAAGCGGAATGGGAAACCTTTCGCATGAGCGAGTGTTGTTCTCCCAATGCGCCCTAGCCCGATAATCCCAAAAGTGGTCTCGTTTGCGCTCCGAATGGGATAAGGGAGTTCCGGTTTCCAGCCCCCAGAGCGCAAAAACCTGTCCAGAAACGGCAGACAACGAAACAGGGACAACGCCATCGCCAACGCTTCGTCGGCGACCTCCCCCATACAGTAGTCGGGGATATTGCTAACGGGGATACCCCGTGTTCGTGCAAAGGCGAAGTCTACGCTATCGTAGCCCACGCCAAGCCGCACGATGATTTTGCACCGCTCCATGCGTGCTATGACCGTCTCTCGCACCGAAGTCATAAACGTTAGCACTGCCGACGCATCGCGGCACGCCTCCGCAATCTCCGCCTCGTTATCGGTAAGAACGTGCTGAAGCCCGTACCCCGCCGCCTCCAAAGCGTGGCAAGTAGGTACGTCTAGTGGGCAGTCGTGTTCTAGCAGTACAACCTTTTCGCGTTCCAATTCGCGTTCCAAACTAGCCGCCTCCTCTCCTATTCCGCAAGCAGAGCCTCTATCTGTGCAAGCACTTCGGGGGTGGTGGGCGCGACGTTAGCAGGGATACGCCCTGCAATCTCTCCCTTACGGTTTATCAAAAACTTGGCGAAGTTCCATTCGATGTCGCCGCCAAAATCGGGGTTGGTACTCTTATCGGTGAGGAACTGGTAGAGTGGATGCTGTCCCTCTCCCTTTACCACGATTTTGGCGAACATGGGGAAGGTCACTCCAAAACGGGAGGTACAAAACGTCTGAATTTCGGAGTTGGTTCCCGGCTCTTGGCTCCCAAATTCGTTGGCGGGAAAGCCGAGTACCACCAAACCACGCTCTTGTAGGTCGGTGTAGACCTGTTGTAAGTCGGCGTACTGCGGTGTAAGACCACACTCCGAAGCGACATTAACGATAAGAACGACCTTACCTTTGTACTGACTGAGCGGGACGGGCACTCCCGAAATACTATCGAGGGTAAAATCGAGGGACGAGGCGGCAAGGGTATCAGACATATCTTTCTAGGCTCCTTGTGGGGTAGAGATTACCTAGAAAAGTTCGTGAAACGGAGGCAAGAATCCTGCTCAGGAATGAAAGGGCTTTAGCGAGACAAATTATGGTTATGTACTTACAACAGGTATACCTCATTGAGCAGTTGGGGGAGGGTGGAGGAGTTCTAGGAGGGTAGCTCCATAGCGTTCTATTTTCCTACTTCCTATTCCTGAGACAGTACTAAGAGCGGCAAGGGTAGTTGGGTTGGCGCGGGCGATGGCGCGTAGAGTAGCATCGTGGAAGATGACATAGGGGGGTACTTTGGCGTGTTCTGCCTCTATGCGCCGCCACGCCCTTAGTTGCTCGAAGCAGTCGTCTTCGTCTCCGGTGAGGGGGGGATCGGCTAGGAGGGTGCTTTGGGTGCGTGTTCTTGTACCGGATGTTGGGATACTGTTTGGGTTGGGTAGGAGGGTCTCTTTGCTCTGTAGGGCGGCAGTGCCTTTTTCTGTGAACAGGAGGCGAGGGTAGTCGCCGGTGGTATCGGATTTTAGGTAGTTTTGTTCTACGAGGGTGTCGAGAAAGCCGATAACTGCTTTGCGGGTGAAGCCTTCGAGGGTTCCGCGCTCTGCACACTGTTTTGGGGAGACACAGCAGTCGGGAGTGCCGAGTGCGACTTTCGCGAGAGCGGTACGCCCTACAGGGAAGGGGATGGAGCGCAGACACTCCAAAAGAACGCGCCCGACATCGGCGACCTCTTTGTTGGAAGGGGCGGCTACTTTTTCGAGGGTAATGCTTTTTGCTGTGCCGAGGCAGAGGTCACAGGCGGTTTTGCAGGGGGACTGCTTCTGCCCAAAGCGACGGGCGATTAGGGTGTGGCGGCAGGTTGTCCCCTCTACATAGGCGACCATCTCATCTAGGCGTTCTTGGGAGTGGCGTTTTCTTAGATATAGGATTTCTTCTGTGTTGGCACGGGCGTTGGGCGGGGTGGGTAGCAGTTCGATACGAAGGTCGCGGTTGGTATCGGTGTGACGTACTACTAGCCCAACCCGCTCTAGGAGGCTTATGGCGACCCGCAAACGGGTGTCTGCCCCATACTCTAGCGCATCTGCTCCGAAGATGGAGGGGAGTATCTCGTCTACATTGATAAGAGAGGTTCCGCTTCCGATGCGTGTTTTAAGCGCACGGTAGGTATCGCGTACCATCTCTAGGGTGACGTCGGACTGGCGTAACCAACGGTTGAGGTTAGTTTTATCGCTGGGGGCTACGAGGAGGGTACAGCGGGACGGTTTGCCGTCGCGCCCGGCTCTTCCTGCCTCTTGGGTGTACGCCTCTAGCGATTCGGGGAGGGTGAAATGCACGACGAGGCGCACATTGGATTTGTCTACGCCCATTCCAAAGGCGACTGTCGCGACCATAATGCGGACGCGCCCTAACATAAAACGCTCTTGGGTCTCTTTGCGGGTTTCGCGGTCTAGCCCGGCATGGTAGAAGGCGGCAGGAAAGCCTTGTCCGCGTAGGAAACCGGCTAGTTTTTCACAGCGTTCGCGGGAGTTTGCGTAGACGATGGTTGCCCCGGGGGTCTCTTTGCAGATTTCTGCTAGGCGGAGCATCTTTGCGTCGGCGTTTTTACATCGGAAGACCTCCATTTTGAGGTTGGGGCGAAACATGGGGGCGTTGATGGTTTGCAGGGTACTGCCGAGTTGCTCTGCGATTTCGGCTTGCATCTCTAGGGTTGCGGTTGCGGTGAGGGCTAGGAGGGTGGGCGTGTTTCCGCTCTCTTTGAGGGTCTCGATTGCCCTGCGAATGAACATATAGTCGGGGCGGAAGTCGTGTCCCCATACGCTTACGCAGTGCGCTTCGTCTACTACGACCATCGACAAGCCTACCCGTTGCAGTAGGCGGAGAAAACTCTGTTGGCGTAGGCGTTCGGGGGCGGCGTAGATGAGTTTGTAGGTTCCGTTTTCAATACCGCGTAGGCGTTCAGTTAGTTCCTCTAACTCTAGGGTGCTGTTGATGAGGGTAGTATGCGGGTAGAGGGAGGGGGGTAGCCCATCGAGTTGGTCTTGCATGAGGGCGATAAGGGGGGATATGACGAGAGTAGGGCGGGGCAGGAGGAGAGAGGGCAACTGGTAGGTGAGCGATTTTCCTGCGCCGGTGGTGAGTACGCCGAGTGTGTCTTGCCCCGCTAAGACTTGCGTGATAATCTCTTCTTGATAGGGACGGAACGCCTCATAACCGAAATGCGTTTTGAGTGCCTCGCGTAGATTCATTGCCCTCTCTCCTTACGCCCTACTTACCTTTTAGTGGGTTTACTGGGTTTTGGCAGTTCCACTTTGTTGTAGATAGCGCGTAGTGTACCGTCAAGGTATTCGTCGTCGGTCATTCGGTGTTCGAGTATTTCTGCGCTATTCATGGGGTTACTCCTTCCTCAAACGCAAGGCTAAATATCGAGTACCTCGAAGGTGTGTTTTAGGTGCTTCAGGTGGTACTGAATATCGAAGCAGTGTTCTACCTCTTGCTTGGAGAGCCGCTCTTGTACGATGGGGTCGTTTTCGATACAGGTTCGGAAATCCTCTCCTGCCCACGCCTTTGCGCCGTTGCGTTGTGCCACTCCATAAGCCTCTTCGCGGCTCAATCCCGTTGCAATGAGCGAGAGCATAATCTGTTCGGAGCAGACCAAATCGCCCATGAGTTTGAGATTGCGCTGCATATTTTCGGGGTAGACGATAAGGGTTTCGAGGATGTTTGCGAACTTCCAGAGCATCCAGTCTACGAGTATGGTGGTATCGGGGAGAACAATGCGCTCTACGCTACTGTTGGTGAGGTCGCGTTCGTGCCATGTTGCCATCGATTCTAGGAGTGCGCCCAAGTTTCCGCGTACTATGCGTGCCAAGCCGCTCACGGTTTCGCAGTTCCAGGGGTTGCGCTTGTGGGGCATGGCGGAGGAGCCTTTTTGTCCTTGTGCGAAATACTCTTGCACCTCTCGGATTTCGGTACGGGCGAGGTTGCGGATTTCGGTGGCGAACCTCTCTAGGGAGGAGGCGGTTATTGCGAGGGCAGACATGAGTTCGGCATGGCGGTCACGGGCAATAATCTGTGTGGAGATGGGCGCGACTCCTAGTCCTAGCCCCTCAAGCACATACGCTTCGACTTCGGGGCTGATGTTGGCGTGTGTGCCGACTGCACCGGATATTTTGCCGACGGCTACGGATTTTTGCGCGTTTTCGAGGCGGACGATGTTGTGGTTCATCTCGTCTAGCCATGTAGCGAGTTTGAACCCGAAGGTGATAGGCTCGGCATGGATACCGTGCGTTCGCCCTATCATAATGGTGTCTTTGTGTTCACGGGCACGGGTGCGGATTACTTCGCGGAGGGCTTTGGCGCGGTCTATAATCTGGGCGGCGGCATCTTTTAGCAGGAGCGCGAGCGCGGTATCTACTATGTCATAGGAGGTAACGCCGTAGTGGACGTATCGCCCCTCTTCTCCTAAGTTTTCGGCTACATTTTTTACGAACGCCATTACGTCGTGACGGGTCTCTTTTTCGAGTTCTGCCATTCGGGCTAGGTCGAAGGTGGCTCCGTCTTTTATCTTTTGAGTGGTTCCTGCGGGGATTTGTCCGAAGTGCTCTAGCCCATCACAGACGGCGATTTCGGTATCTAGCCAGCGTTGGGTTTTGTTTTCGGGACTCCATAGGTTTCTCATCTCTGGGGTGGAGTAGCGTTCTATCATTGTCTCTTAGTGTCCTTTTCTAGTTTTTAGGGGCGGTGGCGCAGTATGGCTCCGCTTCGGTTTTGTGTGGCTTGCCCGTTCTCCCAAGCAGTCCTGCCGTTGACGAGGGCGAGATGGATGCCCTGCGCGTAGCGGTGTGGATTGTCGAAGGTAGCGGTGTCGCCGATGGTGTTTGGGTCGTAGACGACTATATCGGCGTAAGCACCGACGGCGAGTCGTCCTCTATCGTGTAGCCCCAAGCGGTTTGCGGGGAGGAGGGTCATTTTGTGTACGGCTTGCTCTTCGGTAAGTATGCCGAGTTCGCGGACATACCTTGCAAAGACGCGGGGGAAGGTTCCGTAGGTACGGGGGTGTATCTTTTCGGTGTTGGTTGCGGTGTTGATATTGGTTCCTACGCCGTCGGAGCCTATGGAGGTGAAGGGGTGCTGTAGCACACGCGCAATGTCTTCTTCTCCTATGGCGAAGTTGACGGCGGCGATAAAGTCGTGTGCTTGAGCAAGCAAGTCTAGTACAAAGTCGAGGGGGTTACTTCCTGCGGCGGCGGCGAGTACGGCAACGGTTTTGCCCTCGTACTCTGGTTTGCCCCTACAGATTCCGATTTGAACGTTGTGCCAGTGAGTTCCGGGTTCTAAGGAGTCCCATGAGGGGTTTTTGGCGCGGATTTCGGCAGTGATTTTGGCGCGGGCTTGGGGGTCTTGCAGGCGTTTTGCGACCTCTTGCACGGAACCGGCGTTTGCCCATGCGGGTAGCGTTTGCACGGCGAGAGCGGTCATAAAGGCGGTATAGGGGTACTGGTCGAGTTGGACATCTCTGCCTTTGGCACGGGCGGCATCTATCATCTGTAGGGTTTGGGTGACCTTGCCCCAGTTGGCTTGCCCCTCTGCCTTGTGGTGTGAGAGTTGCAGGGGGAGGCTTGCCCGTTCTGAGATATTGAGAGCCTCTTGTACCGCCTCTATGAGCGTGTCGCCCTCGTTTCTTAGGTGGGTGGCGTATAAGCCGCCATACTCCGCAACGGTGTTGCAGAGGGCGACGAGTTCATCTTCATTGGCAAAGGAGGCAGGTGGGTACTCCAAGCCAGAGGATAGCCCGAACGCCCCTGATTCCATGCCCTTTGCGACTTCGGCTTGCATCTGCGCGAGTTCGCTACGGGTGGGGAGGTTGGGGGACAAGCCCATGACGCGCTTTCGCACTGAGCCGTGTCCTACGAGGGTGAGGTAGTTGGTGGCGATACCGGTATCGGAGATTTGGCGAAAATGCTCTTCAAAGTTCGACCAGCGTATACGTGCGCCGTGTAGTGCCAGCCATCTACGCTCCATATCGAACACATCGGAGTTTTGTACTAGCCCCATGGATAGCCCGCAGTTGCCGGTGACTTGCGTGGTGACTCCCATGGCGAGCGCACTGGACTGGAGTGGGTCGTAGGTGATGGATATGTCGGAATGGGTGTGTATGTCGATAAAGCCGGGGGCGATGTGGTGCCCGTTTACATCTCGCTCTACGCTACTGGTTACGTGGGTGAGGTCGCCAAGGGCAACAATTTTGTCGCCCGTTACCCCTATGTCTCCCCGATAGGCGGGCCTGCCAGTTCCGTCTACTAACACTCCGTTTTTTAGGAGAGTATCGACGTGTTGGGGGGTGGTGTGGGACACAGGTTTGCCTCGTTTCTAAGGGGTAGTTACCCTTAGAGTATACCCGCTTGGGAGGGTAGCGGATAAGCCCTAAAGAAACTGAAACCAAAGAAGGAGGTGGGATGAGTCTCATATAGTTAACAACGGATGTTACGCGCTGTTAGGATGTTTTGGTGACTGTAATGCCTACTGTACTACTTACGCTCCCTATTCTCTGTCTCCTTTCCCCCGTTTGACACCTCAATGGGGTATGATAATTAGGCAACGATTGCAATATAGTAGAAAACGTATCGCTTACAGTGAGGTTAAAACCCACCCCTTTCCAACCTTTCCCCTTCGCAAGGGGAAAGATCAATGCACTGCTGACGAGAGGCTTACTTAATCTCAAAATCCTTTTATATTGTAACTATTTCATTGTTATCATACCCCTGTCAACCGTTTGACACGGGAGAAAGGAGTGCTAAGGCAAAAGGTGTTCGGTCTTGGTACAGGCAGTAAGAAGCCGCAAGCCCTTCGAGTTTGGTGCATTTGCCCTTTCTCCTGCGTTCAGCGGGGGA
>OMJJ01000108.1 GCA_900299305.1 bacterium
ACACAGAGGGAGGATTTGCCCATCTGTCGAGAGTTGAGTACAAAGCAGTACTCACGATTGAGGAGGTTTGTGAGGAGTTCGATATCGGCTTGACGAGAGACGTAGCAGGAGGCATCGAGGTGGCGGTTTCACCTGTTACAAAGAAGGAGGAGGAGTTGGGGAGAGAGGTATCACTCATGGTAACTCAGAATTCTACAACAGGCAATTGGAATCCTATCAGTACACTCACAATGCGCTATAAAATGTCGCTATTTGTCTTTTGACCTACGCTCCAACTCTTTTAATGCACGTTCTGCTTTGCGTTCTGCATCCTTGTTCATTTTGACACCTGTTTTGAGAATATCTTTGCCTGAATCTCTCTCTCGCAAAAGATAGCCTATTATCCCAATAATGAGACCCACTACAGCACCGATAACCACAAACCAGAACACAAGTCCGAATAGATAGCACACAAGGAAGTAGAGTATAAAAGCAAGAATCAATCCGATAAGCAGTTTTGTAAACCAGTTCATAATCCCCTCCTGCATAATATCCTAGTCGTCTATTAGGATTATGCTATCGCTTTAATAGCCGCCGATAGACCTCTGCGTTCTTCTCTGCGATAATAGGCAGAGCAAACTCGTTGAGGGCGCGTTGTCGGCTTGCCTCTCCGTACAGTTGGCGTAGCGCGGGGTTGTCGGCTATCTCGATAATCGCTTTCTGGAGCGCGTCTACAGAGCGCGGCGGTATGAGAATCCCGTTGTTGCCTGTCTTTACGACCTCTTTACAGCCGGGAGTATCGGTAGTAATGAGGGGTAGCCCAAACGAGGCGGACTCTAGCAGAACGCGGGGAATTCCCTCACGGTAGTAGGTAGGCAGTACCCCGATATGCGAGATACTCAAGATAGCCGCGACATCTTTACGAGAGCCGAGCCATGTAACGGCTTGCTTCATCTGCTCTACTTCTGTGTCGGTAAGCCTATCCAGAACATCGGTATCTAGCCCCCCTACTAGCACAAGGCGCACTTTGGGATGGGTCTGTTTGAGGCGGTTAGCGGTCTCTACGTACTCCATTACCCCTTTGGCACGGAAGACCCGCGTTATCATGGTGACAACTATCTCGTCGGGCTGAATTCCGATTTCGGTACGCAGTTTGTCCTGCTCCTCTTGGGTGAACTTGTCGACGCTAAACCGCTCAGTTTGCACTCCCGAACCGGGAATTACGGAGGCTGTTTTTGGGGGAACCACGCCCATACGAATAAAATCGTCCATGTCGTCGTGGTTATAGAACACAGTGGCATGAGAGACCCCACACGCCTTTTTTTGTAGCGGGGTGTAGAGAAGGCGAATAATGCGTGTTTTTATGTCGGTATCGGTGAAGAGGGTTCCCAGCCCCGTAATGGTTCCCATGATAGCAGGAATACCTACCTTTGCCGCGGCAATCCTTCCCCATACACAGGGCTTGGTGTCGAAGGTGTGTACGAGGTCGGGGCGCACTTTTGCCAGCAACGCTTCGAGGTTTTTGCGCGTTTTGAGGTCGTTGAGAGGGGTTGCAGTGCGCTCCATTTCGTAGTAGTGGTACGGAAAACCCGTCTTCTCGAACTTTGCGGCTATCTCTTTAGACGAACCTGCCGCTTCCATTGCAAACTCGGAGGAGAGGAGTTTCATCAGTTCGATACGTGCGTCTACGTCCGGTCCGGCGACTATCAATACTCTTGGCTTATCTGGCATAGTGTCTCTCTCTTAACCTCTAACGTGTTTTTGTACTGACCTCTGTGTACAGGCTTTCGTACCGCTTTACAATGGCGTTTAGGTCGTAGTGTTCTAAAATGCGTTTGCGTGCTGTCTGCCCTTTTTCGCGCCTTCCCTCGTGTCCAAGTACCGCGAGTTGTTCCCATGCTTGCGCCATTTCGGAGGGCTGAGAGGGGGGAACCACAATTCCCGTGTCTCCCACGACTACAGCGGTATCGCCCACATCGGTAACGGCACAGGGAACCCCGCAGGTCATCGCTTCACCAACCACATTGGGAAATGCCTCGCTGGTGGAGGTGAGCGCAAATATATCTAGCCCCGCCATAATACGAGGTACGTCGCTACGTTCGCCTAGCAAATGAACGTTAGGTGCGGCTTTACCTTCACTCAAAACGGCTTGCAGTTCCGCGTTGCTAGCGTCGTTGCCCGAACCTATCAGAAGGTAGTGGGCATCGGGATGCTTTTCGGTAAAGAGGTGCGCGGCGCGAACGAAAGTGGGCTGGTCTTTCATAACATGATACCGTCCTACGTTTCCTATTAGCAACGTATCTTGCGAAAGCCCCAACTCTTCACGTAGCCAGACACGCGCTGACTCATCGGGAACATACTTGCCGATGTCGAAACCATTGGGAAGAAGCCGCCACTCTTTGGGGCGGTATCCGATTTCGGTGTAAGCCTCTTGTCCTACTTTGGAGTTGGCTACTACCAAACGAGGTAGACGGGAGAGTTTGGCACATAACGCCTCTGCGGTTGCGGTTAGGCGCGAGTACTGCCCTTTTTGCTTTCGTGCGCTTCGGATATTCCAGAGGATAGCGGGTATCCTTACGGCTTTTCCTGCGATAATCCCGATGAGGTCGGCGGTCTTGCTCCACGTCTGGAGTACGGCGGGCTTTTCCTTACGCAGAAGCCTCATTAGGGTGAAAAACGCTTTGGGCGAGGGTTTGCCTTGCGCCATTCCAAGCGTACAGACACGGATACCCGCGTCCTCTATCATTTTGCGGACAGCACCCTCCTCCATAAAAGAGATGACGACGTTCTCAAACTGCTCTCTATCCATACGCGAGACGAGTTTGTAGAGCATCATCTCTGCGCCGCCGACGGTCAAACCATCAATAAGGTGAACTACTTTTAGAGGGGGCATTAACCTTTTCCTCGTACAATGCGCTTTATGCGCGGAAGGACGTGCAAGCGTCCCAAAATCTTCTGCGTATGCACCGCGTCTATCAGGCTGAAGCCGCGCGGCGGATAGGCTTTGGCTACTTCGTCAACGCTTATCATACGGTCTTTGTACGCTTCGATGGACTGTGTGAACCGCTTTAAGTCCTTTTCCGTCCAGTCGTTATGGTGGTAACAGACCGTCCACACTCCCGATTTACGTTCGTAGAACGCGCCCCACATCTGTTGCGGAATCCAGTAGGTACTCTCTAGGGAGCCGTGAGGGAGGATGCCCAAGCCGTCGCTAATGATATTGATGCCCACGTTTCGGAGTGCGATAACGGTATTCTGGTCGAAGGAGTGAGAGGGTGCGACCCATACGTTGGTAGTTACGCCGTTTGCGCGGAAGATCTCTACTCCTTTACGTAGGTTATCCTCTTGCTCACTAAGGGGGACACCCGCGAATTCGCTGTTGTTGGCGATTTTCATTAAGCCAGAGAGATGGTTTCGGTAGATATGCTGATAGCCGTGCAGAGCGATAGTCCAGCCTTCGGCTTGCCAGCCTCTTACGCGCTCCCAAAAGTCGGAGACGGGGGCATCGAGGGTCAGTTTGGGGTCTTTGTTGTCGGGGACTACGGCGAGAATGGGCTTAACATGGTTCACCTTAAGCACCTGCTCTACTTTTCCCCATACCTCCCAGTTCATCGTGGGGCATATATCGTCAAAACGAACCAGATACCTTGCGGTATGCGACATAAACTCACTCCTAACAAGATTCCTAAACACAGAGTTTTTGGGGCAGACAAGGTAGCGTCTGCCCCAAGTTATTAGCCTTCACTCTTTGTAAAAGGCTAGAGTTTCCAGCCTTTGCGGTATTCGCGCTCTAGGTAGGGGCTATCTTCGGCGAGATTGGTCACTTTACCGCTTGCGCCGTCGTAGCGAATGACCTTGCCCTGCCCAGTACGCAGTGCCACAATACCCAGTAGCATGGTCTCTACCAGTGGACCAGCATACTCAAAGGGGCAAGTCGCTTTTGTTTTGCCTTTGATGGCGTTTGCCCAGTTGATACGGTGCAGAGAGCCGCCAGGTGCTTTTGCATCTACGGCGGGGCGGGGGGAGGTCTTGGGAACTTTTTCCGCCTCTTCACGTAGTGCTTCGGGGAAGATAATGGGGTTTGAGCCATACGTCCCGTGCATCAGAACGCCTTTCTCTCCGATAATCAGCACACCACCACCCCTATCCATCTGGATATTTTCGGGAAGAGCCGCGGGACGCGGGGGCATGAGCCCACCATCTACCCACGTCATTTTGACGGGAGGCTGATTGCCACGGGCAGGGAAGTGGTAGACCGCCTGCATCGCGAGGGGGTAACTGGCGGGTTGCCCTTTGCTATCCATACCGAAGGGAGTAGAGGTCGCTTCGATACTGGTCGGGTGCGTAAGCCCCAACGCCCAGTAGGGGTGGTCTATGAGGTGTGCGCCCATGTCTCCGAGTGCGCCCGTCCCCCACTCCACCCAACCCCGCCAGTTGAAGGGATGATAGATGGGATGGTAGGGTACTTCGGCACCGGGACCCAAGAACAAGTCCCAGTTGAGTTTATCGGGTACGGAGTAGGCTCCATCCAGTGCTTGCCCGAAGGTCTCATTGAGTTTACGACCCGTCCAGTCGTTACCAAAGGAGAATTGAGGGCGCGTAGGGTCGGGGGGCGGAGTTTTGCCCGGACGCGGTATCCCTTGGGGCCATATCGGGCGGTTCGTCCATACTAATACCTCGTGTACCGGACCGAGAATACCCGACTGCACCCACTCGTTGATACGCGCCGCGCCTTCGCTGGAGTGCCCCTGATTACCCATCTGAGTTACCAGTTTGGTGCGTTGTGCGGTTTCGCGGAGGACACGCGCCTCTTGTACCGACCACGCCATCGGTTTCTCTACGTAGACGTGTTTCCCTGCCTCCATCGCCGCTTTTGCGATAATGGCGTGGGTATGGTCGGGGGTAGCGACGAGTACACCGTCGATACCTTTCTCCTCTTCCAGCATTTTGCGGAAGTCGGCGTACCGTTTTGCCTTTTTGTACGCCTCTTGTATCTTTACACCGTTTGGGTTGGGTTGCCCGTTAAAGTTGCGGGTAATACCTGCAAGGCGGGTGTCCACATAACCGAAATCCACGTCTACCGTTGCGACAAGGTTGTGACCACCGAGTATCAGTTCGGAAGCGTCTGCCATTCCTTGCCCACCGCAACCTACGAGGGCAAAGTTTACGGTTTCACTAGGGGGCTGGTAGCCCGGTCCACCAAGTACGTGGCGGGGAACGAGGGTTGCGCCGAGTGCAACGCCCGTGGTTCCTGTTACAAAATTACGTCGGGAGATTCTGTTTTCAGACATACTGCGACTCCTTCTTTGGATGGGGTATCTACCACTATCCCAATGCGTCTTTGGCGTACTGGAAGCACTTTTTCACTTCGGCGATAGAATCTGCACCCTGATACTCGTACTCAATGTTTATGGGAATGGGGTATCGCTTCTGCTTCATAAGGGTAAGCACCTCTTTGATGGGGGTGTCGCCCTCTCCCCATGGGGTGTTCTTACCGTGGTCTTTTTTGCGGTCTTTTAGGTGCAGATTGGTAATCTGTTTGTGGTGTTCCTGAATAAACGTAACGGGGTCGTAACCCGCCGCCACAAAGTGACCGATGTCTAGGTTGATAGCGAAGTACTTCGAGTAGCTCAGTGCCTCCTCAAAGCTTTCGGGCTTTGCAAACTGGTTGGGGTCTTTGGTATCGTCGTGGTTGTGCATTCCAACGCGCATCTTGTGCTTGTCGGCAAAGGGGGCGACTCGTTTTGCAGAGGTGAGCGTGGAGGAGGAGGTGATGAACTTCACACCTAACGCCTTCGCCATAACAAAGCCCCTGTCTATCTCCTCATCCGAAAAACTGTCGTTGAAACTGAGGTTATAGGACTGGAGGAGGATACCTGCCGCATCGAACTTGGCACGTATCTTTGCGAAGTAGTCGAGAGGGGTGTTGAGCCTCCACTCTTTGACCTCCGCTTGCCACTTCTTTATCTGTTCACGAACGGCGGGGTCTTGGAAGGGGTTGCCGCCGCCCGG
>OMJJ01000109.1 GCA_900299305.1 bacterium
CGGGGTGCGTGATGCGGGTGCTGTTTGGCGAGACGAACGCGGCTACGGTGCGCGTGCTACAAGAGAACGGGTGCGAAGTCATCACTCCCAAAGCGGCGGGATGTTGCGGGGCGTTACACCTACACACGGGTTTCGAGGTGGAGAGCCTGACTCGTGTCAAGGCGATGATAGACGCTTTCGCACCTCACCTCTCCACTCTCGACGCGATTATCGTGAACTCGGCGGGTTGCGGCTCCACCATGAAGGAGTACGATACCCTCCTCGAAGACGACCCCACCTACCGCGATAAGGCGAAAGCGTTCAAGGCGAAGGTGCGCGATGTGAGTGAGTGGTTGGCAGAAATTGGAATTACGCCCCCCAAAGGGCGCATCGACGCGACGATTTCTTATCACGACGCTTGCCACCTCGCGCATGGTCAGAAGGTACGCCTCCAACCCCGCCAGATTCTACAACAGATACCCGGTATTACCCTTGTAGAGATGGACGAATCGGATACGTGTTGCGGGAGCGCGGGGGTCTACAACATCACTCAGCCGGAGATGGCGAAGCGACTTCTGGAGCGCAAACTGAACAACCTCCGTGAAACAGGAGCGAGCATTATCGCAACGGGAAATCCGGGCTGTTTGGCATGGATACAGCAGGGGGCGAAGGAGGCGGGGCTATCGGTTCGGATATGCCACCCTATAGAGCTACTGGATGAAGCGTATCGGGGAGGATAAGGTTCACACTCACTACAGCGTACCGTAACACGCTTCCCTACCGCTTCCTACAAAGCCAGCGTCTTCTTATCTTTCGTAATAGAGGGAAACGGTAGGTAGGAGATTCGGAGTTGCTCCACCAGTTCTATCTCGTGTTGCCCACTGGAAAGCCCTCCCGGCTGGTTTATGGTAAGCGTAGCTACCTCACCAAACTCCCACCGCCCTACCATCTCCGTCTCCATCTCTTCCAGACTGTAGGTCTTACCCAGTGTGGTAAAGCGGATAGCCTCACGGGGAACGGCGTTTCCATCAACGGTTATACGGATGTCTTCCACCATAGAAAGCCCTAGCCCCCGATAGTAGGGTAGCCGCGCTTGCAGTTGGAAGCCTATCACCTCTTGCTCTTGGAACACGTTACAAAAACCCGTCTCCATAATCATATACTTATCGAACATGGTTCGCGCCTCCTTCTACTGCCCCTCACCTAGTAACTTGCTCATCATGGCTTGATGCCTACGCACCTGCTCCACGCTATCCACTTCACTTATGTCCTGTATGTGCCGATTGCCCTCGTACTCGCTACACAGATAACCCTCATAACCGCCCTGTATCAGGTAGGGGATAACCTCATTATAGGGAATACTGTACTCCGTCTCGTCGTCCACCATATCATAAAACTTGGCGTGTATGTGGAAGATATAGGGCATATACTCCAGTAGCCGCTTGGGGTTCGACCAGATGTTATGCCGTAGCGATTCCGCCATAGCAATATCGAGCGCGTTGCCCCCCATGCTTCGCACCTCGAAAATTACATATTCGCAGAAGATACGTGTCTCATACGCTTCGCAGATATACTCCGCAATCGCAGGGGTCGCCCCGTTACGAATCAGGCGGTCTTTCATCACTCTAGGGTAGCGTTTGGTATAGATACCCATATCAGGAATGAGTCCAAAGTGCTTCGTTCCTGTGCGCTCTGCGACCTCAATATGCCTCTGTATCCAAGGTTGGTCGAAGTGCCAAGGGGAGTGTATCTCTATCCCCATTTTCACGTTATACTCTTCCGCGTAAGGAATGCACTTCTCCATCAGTTCCGGCGAAGTACTTACCAGTATTCGCATTACAGAACAGCCTAGTTTGCTGGCGTGTTTTAGGTCACGAATCACCGATTCCACGCACTCCTCTTCGGTTAAGTTGCGTCCCTTATGCCGCTTGGTATCCAAAAACGAGTCGTGACACACAGGGGTACATCCGTACTTCTCCATCCACTCGTGCCACTGAGCATAAAACGCATCAGAGAGGTGAGGAAAACCGGGCATAGACTGCTCACTTACCACCTGAATCCCTGTCGCGCCGAGTTCACTGGCTTTGGCAATGCAGTCTTCCAAAGACATTTTGCGAAGGAAGGTCTCCTCCTGAAAACTGTAGAGGCTTACGCCCCGCTTGATGTTGTGTTTTGTCTGCATAGTGTCCTCTACGGTGCTTTGCTAGGGAGTAGTTTGGTTGCGGCAAAGAGCAGTGCCACCACGAGGCTTACGGTTCCCATCACTACCGAAGTAGCGAGTAGGCTCCCTGTAGCCCCCCTAATCCACGCCATGACATAAGGGTTTACGGTCTGCGTGATGAAGAAGCAGGTCATCCAAAAGCCCATACCCCGCCCTCTGTGCTGTTCAGGAAACAGACTGAGGCTCCATGCTACCAGTACCGGAACCGTCAAGCCCGCGCCTATCTGTTGTATCCAAGAGGCAACAATCGTATAGTGGTAGTCGCGACTCAACCCAATGCCTACATAACCCAGCCCCATAAAAACCAGCAAGAAAGGTAGTAGCCGATTGATATTCCACTCCGCCACTCTGCGGTATACAAACGCACCCACAGGCACACCCAAACTCGCTATCGCACTGACACGCCCTACCAAAGCGGGGTCTTTCAGCCCCATCTCGTCCAGCATTCGCGACGAGTTTAAGGTGTAGACCCAGTAGATATTCGCAACTAAAAACACAACGAGATAGACGACCACAGCAACCGCCCAAGGGAAGGTAGTAGGGGCAACCGAACCATCGCTTTTGGGGGCAGGTGCGCTCTTTTCGGGTTCAAATATGTTCGCAACAGCAAAGAAGAGGATAGGAAATGCCAACAGGTAGATAGCAAAGGGCATCTGCCAGCCGATTGCCGCAAGCCTTCCACTACCTTCCAACATCAACACCGCAAGCCCAGGTCCGACCCAGCCCTGCACAGTTAGCCACTTGTGCCGCTCTTTCTCTTCAAAGTAGTCGGCAATGAGGGCGTTGCTGATGGTCATAATAAACGCCTCGGCAACACCGAGTACAAGCCGTCCCACCATAATCGCCTCGAACTTAGCAATAAAGAGTGGAAGAATACCCCCGAAACCGTAACATAACATCGCGGTAAGCAGGAGTTTGCGCCGCCCAAACTTGTCGGTAAGTGCCCCCGCGATAGGCGATAGCAAAGCGACACACAGCGACGGAGCTGTAATCAGTAAGGGAACACGAACCTGTAAATCGGGAACATCGTGGAAGTGCTGAAACAGCGTAGGAATAGCGGGAACCAGCGCAATAATCGCCATGATGGGCAGAAACGCGGCAAAAATCAGTACCCAAGCTTGCGCCGCTCCCGCTTTCCGTTTTTGGGGTTGAGTAAGTTCGTTAGGGGTTGCTTGCATTGTTTTCTCCACACTGAGAGGTTAGGCGTTCGCGCGAATGTAATGGTGTAGCATCTCCTGATGCGCCTTTAGCACCTCAAAGGAGTCGGAGGCATTGCCCTCAAATTCACTGGATAGCCAGCCAGTATATCCGCCTTTGAGTAGTGCTTGCACCACCTCTTCAAAGCGAATATCGGGTTCGTCACCATCTACCATACTAAAGAACTTGCCGTGTATATGGATAATGTAAGGCATAATATCTAGTAGCGATTCGGGGTTGGACTGCCCAAACGACCCCCAAAACCGCTCCAGTACAGTTAGGTTGCTCTTCTCCAACCCGCGAGAGGTCAGTTCGTCCAGAGCCTCTTTTAGCGGCACTTTCGCCTTCCAGAGTTCTACCGCATGATTCACAAGGTTCTCCGGTATCCCACGCCGAACCGCGTTGTCTTTGGCAAACTGTGGAACCGACCTCGCAAAAATTCCGCAGTCGGGTATCATCCCCAGATGTTCCGAAGAGATATGCTCTACTTGGCGCAGAAGTTCTTGGGTGCGCGGCGACTCGAAAGTGAGAGGAACGTGCATCTCGTAGCCCATTTTCAGGTTGTACTTCTCTGCATAAGGCAGTAGCCGCTCGATAACCGGATAGACGAAGTACTGCAAGCGTACCAGCGTAAAGCCTAGTTTGTGTGCACCCTGCAACTGCGGAATGGTGTACTCCACCAGTTCATCGGGAGTTAGGTTGCGGTGCTGTAGCATATAGGGGTCTGCGTAGGTTCCGTAGCAGGTGGGAGTAAGGTGGTAGCGTTCCACTGCCCCCTTAAACTGGCACTCGAACTCGTCGGTGACATACGGGAATCCTCTGTGGTGCGAAGGTCCTACTATCTCCACACCACCCCCCAAAAGCCCCGCCATCTGCATCAGGTCTTCAAATGACCATTGCAGGTTAAGGTACTCCTGTGCAAAACTGTGGAGCGTAACCCCCACCCGAAATCCAGATACTGCTGTCATCGTAAACCTCTCTATTCCTGCTCTAGTTGAAGACTCTTTTTCGCGGAGTTATAAAACGAAAACCGCCCCGCCGTGATGTAAGGTTCCACCGTTATCAGGGTTCCCTCTACCTCGTGTACTCCCGCCGACAAGCCGCCTTCATGGGCGACAAAAAGGGTCGCGGTGTCGAGGATAAACCACCAGATACTGCTAAGTTGGGGCAGTTCGCTAATAGAGTGGCTATAGCCGTTCATAATAAAGGTGATGTTCTCTGCACTCACCTCTTGCCCATCTACTTTAAGGGTCAATCCCTCTACACAAGAGAGCGGCAGAGAGCGGTAACTGGTAAGCCGAACCTGTACCTCATATCCCTCTTGTCCCTTGTAGGTTGCGTTACGAAATCCCTCATCGCACAGAAAACTGCGAACGATACCAACACGCTTTGGTGGTGGAGCCGTTGCGTCTAAGGGGGTGGCTACTGTCATCTTCTAAAAGTCTCCTTTTTAGGGGGTAGTAGAGTTTTGGGGGGCAACCCCATTCCAGATAAGCCCAATCAAGTTTTGGGCAAAAGTTTCGATTTCGGGTTGTGACTGCGGTCTCTTAAAGGTGATACCGTCCATAACAAAGCCCACACACGCCCCAAAGATCAGGCTAGTAAGCACCTCCACATCGCAGTCACCAAGCCGCCCTAATCTCTGCTCTTTTTGCAAATAGCGAGCCAGTTTCTCACGGGACTGTAGGGCATAGCGTTTGCCGGGAGAGACTTCACGCATGGGCGCACCGGGGTTGTCTCCGTATACCACCATAAAGAGCGGAATCATCTGCTGAGAAAAACGAATTAGCTCAACAGCGATGTGTACCAAATTAGTACGAGGGTCTCCCGTACCCACCAGTAACTCAAGTTCTTCTACCCATTCGGGGATAGGAGGTACTTCCATAGCCACCCGAAACAGGTTCTCTTTGGTTCCAAACTTATAGAAAATCGAGCCTTCTGCAATCCCTGCGGTTTGGGCAATCTCTTTTGTCGTCGCGTTAATACCCTGCTTTAGAAACACGGTACGGGCGGCGGTAAGTATTCGGTCTTGGGTTATGGTAGTAGGTCGCGCCATGTTTTCGAGTATACACTCAATAACTAAGCGAAGTCAATACAGAGGCTTATTTTTTAGCAGGGATTTCCCTATACTACCTAGAATCGTAACGTTACGTAACGACCCGTTTATAAGGAGGCACTCTCGACAACATGGAACCCCGTTTTCCTACCCCCCTAGACGACTTTCTCTTCGATTTACGCGGCTACCTAGTGCTGGAGAACGCGGTGGAGCCAGAACTGCTTGCAGAGTTAAATCACGCTTTTGATAACTTCCCCACCTTACAACGCGGCGAGTGGTGGGGCAATGCCCAACGCCGTGACTACACCAACGACACAGGCTTTGAACTGCACAACTGCGTGGAGGTAGGAGAGCCGTTCGAGAGACTGATAGACCATCCTAGTTGGATAAATCATGTTCGGCACTACTGCGGGGAAGAGGACTCGTATGTGCAGGGGCTTTTTATCGACGAGTGCATCGCCTCTATACGAAGTAGCGGCGGACACCATCCAGTCCATTCGGGCGGGTATCGGGGTGCAATGCGCGGTAAGTACGGCTACGAGCATGGGGTATTTCGGTGTGGGCAGTGTAACATCATCGTCGCTCTTACCGACATTGGAGAGGGAGATGGTCCCACGATGGTTGTTCCGGGAAGCCATAAATCGAACTTTTTGCACCCCCTTGCCGGTGACTATGGCAAAGGCGATAGAATGGACGACCTACCGGGAGCGGTTCCCGTCTATCTTAAGGCGGGAGATGCAGTACTATTTGTAGACGGCATTATGCACGGTGGCTCTAGCCGAACCAACACGGAGGGCGAACGGCGCGTAACTATCTACCGCTATGGGGCGAGTTGGGCGAGTACGCGCTTTGGTTACGAGTACTCTGCGGCTCTGCTAGACCGCCTAACCCCCGAACGCCGCAAAATCCTACAGCCTATTGCACCCATCCGTCCCCCAAAACCGTAACCTAGAGAGGCTCCCTTATGACCGAATACACACGCTCGAAAGCCCTGTACGAACGCGCCAGCAAAGTTTTGGCGGGGGGTGTTTCGAGTGAGTTCCGCAAGTTCAACCAACCGCATCCCCTCTTCTACTCTCATGCCAAAGGCACACGAATCTGGGATGTGGACGGCAACGAATATCTCGATTTCACTCTTAGCCAAGGTCCGATGATTATTGGGCATAGTCACCCGCACGTTTTGGAGCAGATAAGGATTCGTTCGGAGGTGGGACAACTCTATGCGGGGCAACACCTGCAAGAGTTGGAACTCGCGGAACGCCTTCAGCACCTCATTCCGTGTGCCGAGATGTTACGATTTAGTCTATCGGGTTCGGAATCCGACCACTCTGCTCTGCGCCTTGCCCGTGCAGTCACCCACCGCCCCAAGTTCCTGCGCTTTGAAGGACACTACCATGGTTGGCTAGATAACGTTGCGTTTGGTATCTCTGCACCGTCGCTGGATGCCCTCGGTTCGCGTGAGACCCCCAACAAAATCGTGTGGACGGAAGGACTGCCCGACCACGCGCTTGATGAGGCGTTTGTCCTCCCTTGGAACGACCTCGAACTGGTAGAGCGCACCTTAGAGCAACATGGATACGAAATCGCCGCCATTATCACGGAGCCGGTAATGTGTAATAGCGGGTGTATTCCGCCCAAACCGGGCTTTTTGGAGGGGCTACGCGTCCTGTGCGATAGGTTCGGCTGTCTGTTGATTTTCGACGAGGTGATTACCGGGTTTCGGCTAGGTATGGCGGGGGCACA
>OMJJ01000110.1 GCA_900299305.1 bacterium
AGAGGGTTCAGAAATAGATGTAAGTTCCATACCCTACTATTTCTCGTCGGAGAACAGGATTCCCTGCGGCAGTTCGCTACCTTTTATCGGTTTTTGCGGATAAGTTCTTCCTACGTGTTCATAGGCGGGGCGCGTTGCCATGCGTCCGCGTCCGGTACGGTTCACAAAGCCTAGCTGTAAAAGGTATGGTTCGTGAACATCTTCTAGGGTGTCGCGCTCTTCTCCCAAGATGGAGGCAAGCGTCTCCAAGCCTACTGGTCCTCCGTCGAACTTCTCAATAATGGCAAGGAGATAACGCCTATCGAGGTCATCCAAACCGAGTTCGTCCACACCGTTCTCTTGCAGGGCAATGTCGGCAATTTCACGGGTGACTGTGCCATCGCCTTTAACCTGCGCCCAGTCCCGTACTCGCTTGAGCATACGGTTGGCAATACGCGGTGTTCCCCGTGACCGCCGTGCAATTTCCGTTGCGCCTTCGGGCAAAATAGCGACCTTCAAAATCTCGGCAGAGCGCACCACAATTTTCTGTAGGTCTTCTACCTCGTACAGTTCAAAGGTGTTCTGTATTCCAAAGCGGTCTCGTAGAGGAGAGGAGAGAAGCCCTGCCCGTGTCGTTGCGCCTACCAGCGTAAACTGCGGTAAGTCGAGACGGAGAGTACGCGCACTGGGACCGCGCCCGATAACGATGTCGAGTTTGAAGTCCTCCATAGCGGGATAGAGTATCTCCTCTACGGCGCGATTTAAGCGGTGTATCTCATCAATAAAGAAAACGCTATTAGGCTCTAAAGAAGTGAGGATTGAGGCGAGGTCGCCCGGCTTTTCAATAGCGGGTCCGGAGGTGATATGAATCGTGACCTCCATCTCATTTGCTACGATGTTGGATAGTGTGGTCTTTCCCAGTCCGGGAGGGCCAGAAAGGAGTACATGGTCTAACGACTCCCCGCGTAGTTTTGCGGCTTGTATCGCAATAGAGAGGTTCTGCTTTACTTTGTTTTGCCCTATCATCTCGCGTAGCCGCTTGGGACGTAACGAGAGTTCTGCGTCATCGGAGAGCTCATCGGGGGAAACAAACCGCTCTTCATCATCGTTTTTTCTTCTTGCCATCGCTCTATAACCTCTGTTATGGGATACTAACTCTATCCTGTAGCATAGCACAAAAGTAATTTTTTGTCTACCAGAATCACAGGGGCTTACTACAAGTAGCCCCTTATTTCGCTACAGAATATGTTAATTATACGGGTATTTGTGGAACAACTCTCTATCAGGAACCACCGGGCTGTGGCACTTCCAAGCAGATTTACAGACAAAAATCATCTAAAATTAAGTCGTTAGACAGATGGCACTAGGAGTAAGATAGACACACTCCACCGCCTACAACTTAATGGAGTACCACCCATGAAAGCCTTACCCGTAAAAGCCAGAGCGTTTTTAGTAGCCATCTATGGATTGGCGATACTTGCTATAGGAGGAGTATCTACTCTGCCCCTACCACAACGTATCGACCAAAAGTGGGAGTTTACACTCTTCCTCATCCTCTCCGTGCTTGCGGGTAAAAAGAAGATACACCTCATGCGGCATAAGGGGCATGAAGATGTTGGCTCTATGTCGCTTGGTTTTGCGATTACCTATGCCTCTATGCTCAGGTTTGGTCCGCTTGGCGGTACTGTAGTGGGTGCGATTAGCAGTTTTGCGGGCTGTATCCACCCCAAACGCCAACCGCCTCACCAACTCTGCTTTAATGTCTCCCTAACGGTTATCGAGTCGGCAGTAGCGGGAGTGGTGTTTGTTGCGTTAAACCACTGGAGCCTAAAGTTACATTCGGTAGACTCCTTCCCTGCGGTTATCGGCTCTTGCCTTGTCTACTTTGCCGTCAATACGGTAGGTGTTGCTACTATCATTTCGCTTTGCACGGGGCAACCCATTGTCACCCTGTGGAAAAACACCTTTCTGTGGACGATGCCCAGTTACTTCACAAGCGCGTGCGTGAGTGCGCTCTGCCTTATCTTCTTCGAGAACTACGTTACTACGCTTCTCCTGTTTGTCTCTCCTGCCGCCTACATGACCTACCAGTTCTACTCGGTGCATACCGCCCGTGATGAGGAGAAACAACAGCATATTGAGGAGCTAGAGATAAATCAGAAGCAACTCTCAGACCTCTACCTTGCGACCATAAAGAGCCTTGCACTTGCGATTGATGCCAAAGACCAGTATACCCACCAGCACATTTTACGAGTACAACGCTACGCAGTCGCTACCGCGAAACGTCTGGGAGTCTCAGGAACTGACCTAGAGGGTATCACTACTGGCGCACTTCTCCACGACATTGGCAAACTAGGAGTACCCGAATATGTACTCATTAAACCCGGCAGACTAACGGAAGAGGAGTTTGCAAAAATCAAAAAACATCCCGAAATCGGAGCCGCTATACTCGACCCCGTAGCGTTCCCTTGGCCCGTACTTCCCGTAGTCAAACACCACCACGAAAAGTGGGATGGAACCGGCTACCCCGACGGTCTCAAAGGCACGGATATACCCTACTTGGCACGTATTTTGGCGGTTGCGGATGTCTACGATGCACTGACCTCTACACGTTCGTATCGGGGGGCGTGGTCACATCAAAAGGCGATAGGGGTTATTAAAGCGGACTCTGGCACACACTTCGACCCGGAGGTTGTGGTGGCGTTCCTCGAAATCATTGACGGAGTTTTAGCAGAGATGGCACAGGAGGGGGAGGGACCTCTCGCGACCAAAGCCCCTGTTGCCGCCGCCCCACAAAACAAGGCAGAGCAAGCCGCCCGTGATATACAACGCGCCTCTTCTGAACTATGGGCACTCTATGAGGTTGCTCAAACCCTCTCTTCCAGTTTGGGGCTACAAGAGACTCTCGATATTCTGGTTCGTAAGCTAGAAGCGATACTGCCCGGAACCGCCGTCCTGTTTCTTTTGGCAGAAGAAGGCTCAAAAGACCTGACTACCAAAGTAGCGGTAGGGCTAAACCATCTCTTCTTCCAAAACTCAAAAACGCTCAGTCAGTCTAGTACATCGCGACAGGTATTAGCACAAAACCGTACCTACATCGGCAAGTACGATAGCGACGACCTCATGCTCTCCGCCTGTTCTGTAGACGCATGGAAAAATGTGAACACCGCGCTGATTGTGCCTATCGTTCATCAGGGAACATCGCTGGGAACCATCAATATCTACCACGCCTTAGAAAACGCTTTTAGCGACCACAACGTGCAACTGATGGAGATGATAGCCGAGCGCGTCGCTCTTGCCCTCTACAACGGGATTCTGTTCGATAGAACCCGAAACCATGCTCTCTCCGACTCGCTCACGGGTCTCTTTAATATGCGGGGGCTTACCGACGCGATAGAGCGACGCTACCACTCCCTAGAGCAAAACGTTACTGCCTTTGACGATAACCCTCCTCTCAAAGAGATGGAAGCCACTTCTCACTGTAGACCTTTCGCCCTGCTCTGTCTCGATTTAGACAGTTTCAAGCCTATAAACGACAACTTTGGACACCTTAAAGGGGATGAAGTACTGCGTACACTGGCACAAATCTTCCGCGAAGCAGTACGCGCAGACGACATTATCGCACGCTACGGCGGAGACGAATTCCTGATTGTGTTGGACGGGGCAGAGGAGCAGTACGCGGAGCAGATGGTAGACCGCATTAAGCAAGCCGTAGAGAACTATAATCCGGGGCTGGTGCATCCCCGGCTAGGAACCTTGCGCTTGGGGGTTAGTGCGGGTTATGCCTGTTATCCCCAACACGGAACCGACTTCGCGGCTCTGGTATCTGTCGCCGATTCGCGTATGTATCTTGATAAGACCGAGCGCAAACTAGGTACGCTCACAGGTAGGTACGCGCAGTCGCACACAGTTGATACCCCTTCTATAGCCGCCTAAAGCGCAGCACACCACAGAACATAAAACAGACAAGAGAGTACCCCCTATCCTCAGCCAGTAGGTAAGGGGGTACTCTCTTGTGTTCCCCCTTACATCAGAAGGTAAGGGGTACTCTCTACTCTGCTACACACCCCACAAAACATGGTAGTCTTGAGAGGGGCAGTTTGCAGTGTTCTTTTCCCAAAGTATATTACAGAGTAAAACTCTTTTGCCAAGGAGGATGTTTTGGGATGACAAAAGAGATGAAGTCGATAGGAGCAAAGAAGCTGTTGCTACTATCCAGAGGCTCTTTTGTACGGAGAAGTGATTTGCTATCATGTTCACAGTCGTCTGCTTTCTAGCGGCACTCCATCTAGGGAGTACCGCCTTTTATTTGGTACGTGGCGGCTACCTAGTCGCCGTTAATAACATGACTAGAGAAGTCGGCTTGGAAGGTATCTACCCCCCAAATCGCATTGTTGCTCCAGACAGTAGTTCCCCATATTGCGTTGCTTGCGGTAAGGACGTTCAAGCCCCATATCGCATTGATACCCCAGATTGCGTTCTGGTCGTTAATGGAGTCGGTTCCCCATATCGCATTGATACCCCAGATTGCATGGAGGTCTTTCAGTCCTGCTACTCCCCAGATAGCGTGGTTGCCAGTAAGGTCGGTTCCCCAAATCGCGTTGTTGATATTGATGAACACGTTTCCCTGCGTGTCTTGATTCACGGTAGGTGACAACACACTTTGCGGTGCTACGATGCTAGAATTGAGCGCAGAAGCAACATTCAGGTAGCCCGCCCCAAAGGTACAGGGGTCTGCGCTTCCGTTGGCAAAGCCCCACTTATCGGCGCTAAGCATGAGGCGAGCCTTAATGGTATCGGGTGAGAGGCTCATATCTTTGGCAAGCATCATCGCAACCGCCCCACTCACTACCGGAGCCGCCATAGACGTACCCGACAGTTTGTAGTACGCAGGAGTAGGCGGGGTTTTGCCGCTGTAGTAGGCACTTGTAGGTACGATATTCCCTGGATAGGTCTGGTGTAGCCAGGCATACGCTTTTGTACCGCTGTTTATCCCAGCATCTACCGAAATCACCTTGTTACCCGGCGCAACAATGTCTGGCTTCATAACGAAGTCTATGCGCGAAGGTCCTCGGCTAGAGTAGGTAGAAACCTGGTCGTGGTTCCGTACCCCATCAATGTCTTTCATCGCCCCTACAGTAATCACATAGGGGTCGTTTCCGGGAGAGTTGATGGAGCCATATGCCGTACCGTAGCCCTCATTATTTAGGCTTGGGTTTACGGTATCTTGAATACGCCCCCCGTTCCCTGCCGAACAGATAACCACAATTCCGTTTTGCCAACACTGCTCACTGGCTTGGCACAACGGGTCGGTGGTATAACTTTCGGCAACGGGATGCCCTATCGAAAGGTTCAGTACACAACGCACATCAGCAGGAAGCGTAATACCACTGGTGGGGTCTTTTTTGGCGACTTTTATCATCCACTGCATCGCAGAGATAACGTCGCTCACGCGCCCCGAACCGTCTGCACTTAGCACTTTAAGACTGGCAAGCAGAGGGCTTTTCAGGCTATTTGCGTTATAACCTACGCCTCTAAAAGTCTGTGTAAATCCAGTTCCAGTAGAAGATTTCCCCGAACCGCTGATAATCCCCGCCACGTGGGTTCCATGCCCACACTCATCCCCAAGGTTAGTGTTACCAGCAACCCATGTCATCGACTTTACTACGTTCTGAACATCGCTCACTTTATTGATACCGCTATCAACAACTCCAACGAGAACATGGGTAGGGTCTAAGGTAGGATACTGCGCCCATGCGGTACTAGCAAGGCTATGCCCAGAAGTAAACGCATCGGTCTTCTTAACTTGCAAATCCCCAGAGATGCGCTGTACAAAGGGTAGGTCGGCGAGTTTGATTAGGTTTCGAGCGGGAATTTTTAGTGCTACCGAGTTGATAATGGGCAGATTACGGTAGATGTCTGCGGAGAGAGCAGAGAGTTGCTTCTCTTGCGCGAGGGTAAGAGTACCACTAAAGCGTACAATAGTAGATACCCAGCCCTTTTGTACTCCAGATTCGGCTTTACGCACCACGAACATATCGCTTTTATCGTGAAGCGCATCTGCCATTACGGGTATCTGTGCCCCCGCAAGAAGCATACCAAAAGCACCCAATTTTATCGCACAGGAGAGATTTAGTTGAGGAAGACCACCGAGAGATGTCTTCCATGACGACCTGATTGAGTTCATAGTTTTTCCTCTAATTTTCTCTTTCGCAAGGTTTTTCACACATCGGGAACCCGACTACCTCTTCCTATAGTCTTTGGAGAGAGGCTCGTGGCTTTGCGTCCTTGGCTCACACCTAAGTTTGCCGTTTCGATTGCGATGGAGTCCATATAGACACAAGCTGCCTGCGGGCAAGCATCCGTTACTCACCACAGACAAGAACTCTAACTAGGTTTTTCCACTAAACACTGGGACACTCTGCTATCACATCTACTAGGTTTCTGAGTAGCGGAGTATGTTCAGAGGTGGCGTATAAACTCTGTATCAAAATTCAGGTAAAAATAGTGGTGTGAAGTCGTAATCTATGATATACTCGTAAATAGATATAGGTAGTTTTGCTGTCCCGATATGCCTCCATTACCCCATTTTACAAGGAGAAGCTTTTCATGACGACAAGAGTTCATCGACGTTTACCACTCGTACTGGGTATTACTGGTTTGGTGCTGATGCTAACAGGGTGTCGCCCCTATAAGCAGGATGCCATATCCCTTCTTTCGGACGCATTGACCTCCTATACATGGTCTGCTAGCGACAAACAACACATCAAAAAATCTATCTCCCGAATAGGAGATGCACTGGAGAGCGAAAACTGGATAGACAATACCCACCTAACTAGTGACGGTGGAAAAACAGTTTTCAAGACAGACGCGAAAGCCGTTATCGAACTCCAAAAGGTGAACGCGGGTAGCCTCACTGTGATCAACGACGCGATTGCCGACCTCACTCAAGGTGACTTGGGAGTCGCGGGTACACTGGTACAAGACGCGGAGAACACCCCTACCGCAAACGCCGCGGAGGTCGCACTTGCAGAAACTGCTTGGGAAAATGCGTTTACCGCGTTTGGTGCTTCCGACAATCTGGGGGTACTGTACTACTCTGAACAGGCTTGGCAACACGCATGGAACGCACTCCACTAACCTAGTCACCAACTATCCAAAATCTAAAACCCCCGCCTGTCTTCTTTGTGAGACAGGCGGGGTTTTTGTTGTACATTGAAGGGTTATACAAGCGTATCGTACACAACCACTTTTGACCAGTGCGAATGACACTCCGCAATAAAGGCAAGGTGGTCGGGGTGGTCTTGGTAGATGTCATGCCCCGCAATATCCTTAAACTCCACCAAGAGGCAGACCCCGTAAGAGTTATCTACCACATCCCGCCCCGTATTCGCGGGGAAACCTGCCTCCAAGCGCAACACGGTAGGAATTTTCACCAGATGCGTTTTGCACCCCGTCGCAATCGCCTCCGCATCGGCTTGTGTGCCGTCCTCACGCAACCAGAAGTAGACTACATGAAGTAGCCCTGTTTTACCAGACATTGAGTAGTACCTTTCCGCTATTGAATCTCTCCTCAGAGAGAATACCCTACAACCAATTCCAATGAACCAAAGCAGACGAAGAGAACTCTAACTTTCTGATAACTTCGCACATACCGGAAGCGTCCATTAGGTAGTCGCGGAAGCAACACAGGAGAAGACCTTAGCAACGATGGAGACTTCACCCCTCAGCACCCGAAATAGCCCCCTAACTCATAAGTACGCCTTCACTCTCGTGGAGGTACTTATCGTCATGGCGATTATCGCGGTACTGGCGGGCATTACGTTTCCTGTGTTTGCGTTCGCCCGACGCTCTGCCCAGAGAAGCGCGTGTATCAACAATATGCACCAACTCTCCGTCAATATGCACCTCTACCTGCAAGACTACAACGGCGTTTTTCCCTCTTTTCGTATCGACCCGCAAAACCGTACCCATGCAGACGACCTTGCCTACTGGCATGACCGCTTCTGTCAGGGGCGTAGCCCCGATGGAATCAGTTGGGTTAGCGTACTCACCCCTTACGGGCGTTCCCAGAGCAGTGACGAAAACTACCTGCACTGCCCCGCAGAACATCATCCCTATACCCCGCAGGCAACCTCCTACGAACTTAAAATGTGGCTTGCTCTGGGGCGTAACGACTTCGAGATTCCCTCTCCCACCGATTTGGCTCTGTTTTGGGAGCAGTGGAGTTTTCACGACGCGGTTCCTACCTCCGAATATGACCGCCGTTCTAATCTGCTTATCGCCTTTTTTGATGGACACGCCAAGCCCGTCGCCCTCGAAAAGACCACTTCGGCGCGGTACGGCTCTGGTCCTGACCTGCACTGGTTTTTCAACGCTCCCGATTCTAAAACCCAAGGATTGGGCGGACATGATATAATAGATTGAGTTGTTAGCCTAGTGCTTTGGGAGTGAGCCATGAAAATCGTGATTGCAGGGGGTAGCGGACAGATTGGTAACGTGGTTGCCCGTGCTGTATCTCAGGAGGGGCATGAGGTCGTTATCCTTAGCCGTAAGCCAACCAACACCCCTTGGAGCATGGTGGAGTGGGATGGCAAAACTCTAAACCGCTGGGCGGAGGAGATAGACGGGGCAGATGTCGTTCTCAACCTTGCGGGGAGAAGTGTGAACTGCCGCTACACCCCAGAGAATCGCCGTTTAATCCTAGATTCTCGTGTCGATTCCGTGCGTGTGCTGGGTCAAGCGATTGCACAAGCCTCTCGCCCTCCCCGTGTCTGGCTACAGTCTAGTACCGCTACGCTCTACTCGCACCGCTACGATGCCCCCAACGACGAGGCGACGGGGATACTAGGGGGTTCCGAACCCAATGCCCCCGATACATGGAGGTTTAGTATCGAAGTAGCGAAGGCGTGGGAGCAGGCTCTCCATGAAGCAGACACCCCCAACACTCGCAAAGTCGCCCTGCGCTCTGCCATGACCATGAGCCCGGACAGCGGGGGTATTTTCGATACCCTGCTTGGGCTGGTACGCAAAGGGCTTGGGGGAAAGTCGGGAAATGGTAGGCAGTACGTGTCGTGGATTCACGATTTGGACTTTGTCCGCGCCCTACAGTGGATCGTTATGCGCGAAGACCTCTCCGGTGCTATCAACCTCGCCTCTCCGAACCCCCTCCCCAATGCCGAGTTTATGGCGGTACTGCGTAAGGCTTGGGGAACTCCTATTGGGCTTCCCGCAACAAAACTCATGCTAGAGGTTGGCGCAGTCTTCCTAAAAACCGAAACCGAACTTATCCTCAAAAGTCGGCGCGTGGTTCCGGGAAGGCTTTTAGAGAGCGGGTTCCACTTTCAGTACCCCGATTGGCAGGACGCGGCGACTAACCTCTGTGCGCGTTGGAGAGAGGCGCGGTAGGCGAAGAGGAGATTCCCCCCGCAATGGCGAAACCCTGTGGCACATCTTAGTCTACGAGGTATTCACCATGCGCGTCTGCGGAAAACTGCCCACCACCCACGAGGTTGTCACTATCAACCTAGAGAAAGACACCATTGCTCAGATACAGGTAGGAAGCCACTCCCCCGATTTAGGTTCTCCCGATGTCTGGCTCTCTCCCGGTTTCTGCGACATTCAACTCAACGGCTACGGGGGCGTAGATTTCAACCTTGATGCGTGGGGGAGTGCCTCAGAGGTGAGTAACGACCTCCCTACCCTCTTCGAGAAACTCGCCAAGTCAGGAACCGCCCTCGTCTGCCCTACCATCACCACCAACTCCGAAACCGCGATTTGTCAGGCACTCCGCAACCTCACTTCCCTACTCAATACAGAACGCTCGTTTGCGAATAGAGTGGTGGGTTTTCATGTCGAGGGTCCTTACATCGCAGACGAAGACGGACCGCGAGGCGCA
>OMJJ01000111.1 GCA_900299305.1 bacterium
ACAACAGTACCTCCCCGACGACGTGGAAGGGCTTCCCTTTTACCAACCCACCGAACAGGGACACGAGGCAAAGGTAAAACGGCGTTTGGAGTCACAATAGGAGTCTCTCTGTGAGCAAAGCACTCTACCAAGCCATAAGCCGCAAAAACCTCTCTGAAGTTCAAGAACTCCTAGACAGTGGAGAGAACATCGAAAGCACTTGGCGGAGGCGTACCCCGCTTATCCATGCCATTATGTTTGGCACTCCAGAGATAACCCACTACCTCTTAGAGTGCGGTGCAAACGTCAACGCCCCCTCCAACGATAAAGACGGGAAGACCGCACTCCACTGGTGCGCCATGCAGGGAACCATCCACGAAATGCGCCTTCTCTTAGAGTATGGGGCAGAGGTAGATGTCCGTGATGAGTTTGCGGGTTTTACTCCTTTGATGCTTGCAGTTCGCGGTATAAAGGATGTACAAGAGAAAGTCACATTGCTACTAGACGCGGGGGCGGACATCAACGCGAAAAACACCCGATGGGGACTTTCTACACTGTGGTGTGCTACACAGGAAGCCGCCACTGATTTAGTGCGCTATCTGGTGGAAAGAGGCGCGGACATTCACACCAGAAACCAAAATGGGAATACCCTCCTCATGTCGTTAGCACAGTTCTCTAATTTGACACATTTTTTTGACTTTGTAGAAGTAGCACACCTCCTAATAGATTTGGGCGTTGACATCGACGCAACCAACCCCGAAGGCAGAACGGCTCTTATGCTTGCCGCAGAGCATGGAAACACACAGATTGCCCACGCCCTTATCACATTAGGCGCGAACAAAGAGGTTAAGGACAACCAAGGCTACACCGTTTACGACTACGCCACCCATATCGTCTCCCCCGATACCGACCTAGGCTTATTTCTGAAACTGGATTCCGAAGGCAAATTAGGGGAGGCACACCAAGGCATCATAGAATCCTATAAGGCTACAAGACAAAACATTGCGGACTTACTTAGGAGATAGCCTCTCTATTTGAGATTAAGAAAGCCTTTAGTCAGAGGCGACATTCCTTCCCCTTGTTAAGGGGAAGGCTAGGATGGGGTGAGTGAAACCCCGACTACAAAGCAGGATTTCGAGGGCATCATAGCGAATAGTAGTCTACAATACCAACACGGAGGCAGAAAATGGAACGACGCGCACTTGGGAACACAGGAGAAACACTTTCGATAGTAGGCTTTGGGGGGGTAGCACTGGTACAAACCACACAGACCGAAGCCAACTACATGGTCGCAGAAGCGATAGAGCAGGGCGTAAACTACTTCGATGTCGCACCTAGTTATGGAACCGACCAAGAGACCGAAATACGCTTAGGCGGCGCACTAGAAGGCAAACGCGATACCGTTTTTGTAGCCTGTAAAACGGGCAAACGCACCCGCGCAGAGGCAGAAGAAGAACTCTACCGCTCCCTAAAGCACCTACGCACCGACTACTTCGACCTCTACCAACTCCACGCTATTACCAGTATCGAGGAGATGGAGACCATATTCAGCCCCGGCGGTGCAATGGAAGTACTACTAGAGGCGAAAGAGAAGGGCTTAGTCAAGCATCTTGGCTTTAGCGCACACTCGGTAGAGGCGGCGTTCTACGCAATGGAACACTACGACTTCGCCTCAGCCCTCTTCCCCATCAATTTCGTAACGTTCTATCAGGGCAATTTCGGTCCGCAAATCATCGCGAAAGCAGAGGAGAGAGGAACTGCCCGCCTCGCCCTCAAAGCGATGGCACGTACCCACTGGAAGCCCGACGCAACCCGCGACTACCCTCACTGCTGGTACGAACCCATCACCGACCCCTACTGGGCAGAACGCGCCCTGCGCTTTACTCTCTCCCAACCCATAACGGCGGCAGTCCCCCCCGGCGACCCCCGCCTCGTTCGTATGGCGATAGAGTTTGGCAACCGCTTCCGCCCCATTACCGAAGAGGAGGTCGCCGAACTACGCGACTACGCCCGTTCGCTAGAACCGATTTTCGCCTCTGTGGGTTAGAAGGGATTACCGAAGGTCAAGCCCATGAAACTCTTGGATAGGTATATGCTTCGTGAGATGATAGTGCCTTTCCTTATTGGGCAGTGTGCGATTATCTGTATTCTTGTGGGGACAATGCTCTACAACAACGCCAACATCCTGATACAAAATCAGGTTCCGGTGGTGTTTGTAGTACGCATTGTCCTCTTCTTTATGCCTTTCCTTATCCACATGACCATGCCCGTAGCGATAGCCGTAGGCACAGCACTGGCAGTCAGCCGATTAGCACGCGACTCGGAAATCACGGTACTTCGCTCCTCTGGGGTGGGGATGTGGCGTATCTTTATGCCCTATTTTGTGGTGGGATTACTGTTTAGCGTGGGCGATTTCTATGTGGGCGAGTACGTCGTCCCCCCCTCCATAAAAAAACTGAACGATGTCTTTGCCGAGATACCCATGTACCTCAAGCACCTCACCCCTCTCTCTGGGCAGTTAGTCACCTCTAGCGACGGGGCGTATGCGATAATGGTCCGCGAGATGATTCCACAAAAAGGCTACATTGAGTTGCGCGATGTACAGATTATCGCAACCGTGAACTCTGTCGCGACAAGGAACTCTCAACCGTTCGTGGTCTATGCCCCGCAAGGCAAATATCGTAACGGGGATTGGGAGCTAGAGAAGCCCAATATCGTGATGTGGAAAGAGATGAATCGCACCGAGTTGCGCCCTAGCCCGCAAACCCGCTTCCTACTTCACACCGTAGTAGACCCCCAAACATTTCAGAGTGGGCTGATACTCCAGTTTCCCATGTGGCAGATGGGGCAAAACTCTGCAAACCGCACCTTTAAGGAGTTAGGGGAGTCCATTATCCGAGACCGCAAGGACGGTATAACAAACTATACCAACTTAATGGACTACCAGTTCAAACTTTCTGTACCGCTCTCCTGCCTTGTAATGGCTCTCTGTTGCCCCCCAATGGCGCATCGCTTTGCACGGGCAGGAGGCTTTATGGGGGTACTTCTTTCGATATTCCTCGTCTTTTTCTACTGGAATACCATGCTACTTATGCGGATACTAGGGTCGCCAGGAATGGAAGGAAAGCCGCCGTTTATCTCGCCCTACGTGGCGGCATGGTCGCAAAACGTGCTGTTTGTGATAGCGGGTATCTTTGTGTTACGGCGAAGCGAGTAGGCAAACCTCACGAAAACTCTGGCTCAATAGAGAGAACTAGGGCTTGAGTGCCTCTTGGATAGCCGCAATGGCTTCGCTTTCGGAGAGATTAACCAGCTGGTTCCCATTCGCGAAACGCCACTCTTTAGAGCCATCAATGGGTTTCAAAATCCCATTCTGTATTCCTGTTTTGCCCATGAGAGGATTGACAATGAGCATCTCGTCCAAATCCGCCATCTTCCCTGTGATGCCTTCCGAACTACCCTGCACATAGCCTAATTTTTTGAAAAAGTGCGTAGGGTCTTCCATCTCGCGTAAAAACAGGAGGTAGCGTTGCCCAATAGTAAGTAGCGGGTCTTCTGCCATTCTTAATCCACCTCGTGCACTATTGTCCTCTAAAGAAGGCTGTGTTCCACCAACCTGACAGAGTTTTAGTACGATGGGAGCCTGCTTTGCTCCTAATGAACGGTCCACATTAAGGAGATATACCGTGTGCTGATAGAGTTTGGGGGAGCCGATAGGAACCCGTTCATTCCATAATATCCCAATGACGCTTGCGGTGACAATATAGTCTGATTTGGAAGCCATCTCTTTAAGGCTATCGGGTGTGCTGATACCAATGCTGTGGGCAACAGACATACTATTGGGCTGACTGAGGGGTTGGACAGGGCGAGCCTTTTGAATGAGGGTACGTAACCTGTGTTCGCTGTCGATAAAGCGGGGGCTGTCTTGTGTTGCGCTAAGGGAGCCAAAAGCCTCTTGTTCGGCAGAGTACCAGAGAGATTGGGTACTACCCGGACGAACTAGCCATATCTCATAATCGTGTGATGCTTTGGTTTTGCGATGGGTTGTGGTGACGGTTCTTGCTACGGAAGTAGAGCCTAGTATCGGCAACTCAGGCTGACTTACCATCCCTAAATATCTGTGTTGCCCGTTGTGTGTAGCATATACGATACCATACGTCCAGTTCTTGTCTTTGCTCTGAGCAGATGACGGGGTACACAGCATGGTGAAGATTGCACCACACAAAATAAACAGAAGAGGTTTTTTCATGGTAGTAACAGGGTTTCTCCTTAGATTATCTATAGAGGAAAGTAATGCCGCACGGTCTACGGGGTTATGATCCAGTCCTAAGGGTGTGTCCGATTACATGAGTAGCAACGGTTTGAATGTAGAGAAGGTTGGCAGGGTCATCGGAGTGTCTGAATTTTACGAGTCTCTTTCCCAATTCGGTAACGAAAATAGAGTTCGTCGCCGTCGCAGTAGAGCGAAAGCAGTTCGACGGGGCAGTACTCTCCGCGTGGGAACCCTGCGCCTTCAAGAATACCGGGCAGGTGGGTTCCCCCCTTGAGTTTGGGGGTAATGGTGAGGAACATCTCGTCCATACACCCCACCTTGAGTAACTCTTCATTCAGAACCGCCCCGCCCTCACAAAGCAGATGCTCAATCCCCATCTCCTGACGCAGATAACGTAACGCCGCTGGCAAATCCACCCCTCCCTGCCCAAAGGTGAGCAGGTTGGTATTTGCTTGTAGGCGTTCCCGTTGCTCTATGGAGAGGTCTTCGGGGGCAATTACGTAGGCACGGTCTGGGCTATCCGTAAAAAAGCGGTTTTTGAGGGGGACATCACCAGTACGGGTTACCACAAAACGAGGCTTTTCGGGAGGATAGATAACGGCGGGGGGCGCCCCGACCGTC
>OMJJ01000112.1 GCA_900299305.1 bacterium
ACAAGAAAAACAAGCAGACTCAGCATGAAAATTGTGAGAATTTTTAGTTTTCTTACCACAATTCGTAAACAGAAAGCGGAGATTCGCTTCCGAAACCTAAAGAAAGCCAATTACTTTCGTTTAGTTTAGTTTAGCGGGGTAGTCGTAAGGGGTGTTTTTGAGTGTTCACCCCTATTTCAGTTACGACGTGTTTAGGGTGGTTAATGGTTGAACAGAAACTCTTTGCTGTTTACCAGTACCCATAGCATATCTTCAAAACCTCTGCGGCGGAGAGCATCTGTGTTGGCTTTGGGGTCGGGTTTGGCTTGAGTTGTTACTGCGGGGGCAGTAAGTGCCTGAGCCACTGCTTTTCGCAGTAGTTTTAGGTTTGTTTCGCGCTCTACCGAGTTGGGTGCGCGTCCAAACGTTGTCCAGTAGAGTTCGTCTAGGGTCTCCTCGTCGCTCTTCCCTTGCTTTATGAGTCTGTCTACAATTCCACCTTCTGCCCCTACTTTGCGGTTCAGCAGTTCTCCATTGATAAACATGAGTGCTTGCGCCATATTCGGCTCTTGGCTACGCTCACATTCGCAGGTAATAACACGGGGCGGTCTGCCGAGTGTATCCATGAAGTCCGATTTTACATGAGTATCGGGCAGTTGTATGGCACGGAGACCGGGGGGCATACCGGGAAACTCTTCGGCTTTACCCGTTACTTGGCTAAGGGCATCGAGGAGTTGCTCTGCGGTGAGGCGGCGTACTAGGAAGTGACTATAGTACTTATCGTCTGCCGCGTTTTGAGGAACGGAGGCAGAGGAGATTTGGTAGGCGCGAGAGGTGACGATTTGGCGCATAAGGTGGCGCAAGTCGAACTTGTGCTTTACAAAGTCGGCGGTAAGCGCGTCGAACAGTTCGGGGTTGGAGGGCGGGTTCGTTTCGCGCATATCGTCTACTGGCTCTACTAGTCCGCGCCCCATAAAGTGCGCCCATACGCGGTTTACAATACAGTGCGTAAAGTACCAGTTATCGGGTCGGGTGAGCCATTCGGCAAAGAAGGCACGACGCTCTTGGGGTGCGTTCATGGCGAGAGTGGGACCCCCTAGCGGTTTCGGAGGTACGGCTCTGCCTAGACGCGGCTGTATGAGGTCGCCTGTAGCGGTGTTGTAGACCGTCATCTCGTCGTTGACATAGATACTGAGGTCGGCTTTGTACTTCACACGGGCAAAGAGGTTCGCCATGCCGTAGTACTCATTCTGAGTCCACTTCTCTAGGGGGTGGTTGTGGCACTTCGCGCACTGTACCCGTATCCCCATAAAGCCTTGTGCTACGTTCTCTGCCAGTTCTTCAGGCTTGAGGGCGGTACGGAAGTAGTTCGCCGGACCATCCATGAAAGTGTTGCCTTTCGCGGTGAGTACCTCGCGGCAGAGGACATCCCAAGGCTTGTTATCGCGCACCGAATCGTGTAGGAAACTATAGTACGCCCACATCCCCTTATCCTTTAGGGTTCCCCTGTTGACCCTAAACAGGTCGCTCCACTTATACGCCCAAAAGTCGATAAAGGCGGGGCGTGCCATGAGGTTCTCTACAAGGCGTTCACGGCGGTTTTTGCTGGTATCGGCAGAGAAGGTGCGTGCCTCTTGAGCGGTAGGAAGTGCGCCCGTGAGGTCGAGGGTGACTCTGCGTAGGTACTCCATATCGGAGGCGGGTTGGCTTTGGGGTAGGTGTAGGGCGGAGAGTTTTGCTGTCACCAACGAGTCGACATAGTTGGTACGAGGAAGTGAAGTAAACGCTTTTGGGTCGATTTTGTTGGGGAAAGGGGCGACAATTCGCGCTACGCTTACCTTGTCCTGATACCCTAGCATGATAGCGGTCTGCCCTACCCCCGTTACGGTTACTTTGCCGTCGGGGACAACGGTGGCGACGGTTTCGTCGTTGGTGGCGTAGCGTGTCCAGTGCGTAACGTCTCGCTTGGAGCCATCCGAGAAGACGGCTTCTACCCGCAGTTGGAGGTTGGATTTGGGGGAAAGCGACTGTATGGGGGGGGTGACGCGCAGTTCGGTAACGTGGGGGTCTTGTTCGTCTGGGGGAGCCGCACCCTCCGCAAGCCACTTTACCAAAATGGTGTACTCCTTACTCCCTTTCTCCAGTGCTTTGCCTCCGATATGGGGCATCTCTAGCAGGGGTTTCTGTAGGAGCATACTTTTTTCGGGATGTGCAAGGTTGACCCGTCTGCCTTTGGCTAGGCGCATTATCGCCGCGTAGTCAATCTCTGGGGCGTAGCCGCGCAAGGAGAGTTTGAAGCCGTTTTTACCTACGGCGGCTCCATGACATATCCCCTGATTACAGCCTGCGCGTGTGAGTACCGGAATCACGTCGTTGATAAAACTGATAGGTTTTGGGGCGGCATGACTCCGTGTGGTTGCCAATGCCCCCAGCCCCAAAATACACAGCGTAAGAGTTCGAGATAGTCGCGTCAAAACAGCACACTCCCTAGAATAACAGTCTTAATCTCATTGTGACATATTTTTCGGCGAGTTGTTGCGGAAAGTTCACCTCGATTTTACGTTATCTGCTTGAGGGTATCGGGTAGAATCTTGCTGAGTAAGCAGTTAGCCTAGTGTTGTGATGAGGTCTCTTAGATATGATTCGTTCTCTGTTTCGTTTTTTTCTGATAGGTATTGCCTTTTTTGCCATTAGAATCTCCGCTTTTGCCCAACAACCGCTACTAAAAAATGGTGGATTTGAGGGGGGTGGGGGGAGTGACGGTAAGGGGGGAGGCGTTCCCTACTGGTTGCCTTTTGAGGCAGGGTACGATGTGGATAGGGTGGTGTTCCATACAGGGGAGCAGGCTATCCGTTGCGATGTAACGCGCCCGGATAAGAGGCGTGGTGCGTCGGTAGTGATTCCGCTAGAGCAGAGTCGCCCCTTGCCGGTCTTGGTTTCGGGGTGGAGCAGAGCGGATAGCGTGAGCGGGGTACGCGATACCGACTACTCTCTATACATAGATATAACGTATCAGGACGGAACACCGCTTTGGGGGCAGGTTGTGCCGTTTGGGGTGGGTACTCACGACTGGGAGAAACGCCAAATCCTGATTCACCCGCAAAAGCCTATTAAGGAGATGCGACTGTACGCGCTGTTTCGTAACCATATCGGTACGGTGTGGTTCGACGATTTCTATGTACGGGAACTGAAAGGCGATTCGCTTTTTGATAGCCAAACCCTTACCTACGCAGGGGCGAATCGAGGGGCGGCAAAGCCCACCCTCAAGGTCTCAGCAAAAGAGGGGCTTTCGCTCGCTTTCGATGCTACGGGGAGTATTATTGGAGTAACGAATGGCGGGAAGGAGTTGGCGGGGGCAAAGGTGGGCGGCTTCTTTGTACGGGATGCAATTAAAGAGGGAGAGATGATTCCGTTTCAGGGGAGCGTAAAGCCACGCGCAGGGGGAGGCGTAGAACTGAACGGAACTTTTGGCGACTCGCGCCTTATGCTAAACGCCAAGTTCACACCTGATAACGACACCGTAAACGTGGATGCACAGATAACCGACGCGGGGAAAACAGAGCGGGCGATAACCCTCTACCTTGCGTTACCTGTGGATGGAACGGGGTGGAACTGGGGGCAGGATATTCGCACGACACGCAAAATAGAGGCGGAGGGCGAGTACACCAATCAGGTGATTACGAACGTGGGAAGTGTGGGCAGTATGTCGCTCTACCCGTACTCCTCACTCTCCAGTAGTCAAAATGGGCTTGCGGTGCTCAATCAGATGGATTGGCCCAGTGTCTATCGTCTGTTTTATAATGGGGCACAGAAGCAGATGGTAATGGCGTGGGATTTCGCGCTTACCTCGAAATCGGCGACCTGGCCCCCCAATCGTGCTCGCGCTCGATGTACCCTGTACGGGCTATCTCCTGCTTTGGCGGGGTGGGGCTTTCGCGCCGTTACGCAGAAGTTCTACCAGTTGTACGCCCCCTACTTTGCCAAGCGCACCAAGCACGAGGGGCTATGGATTGCTTTCTCCGACCCCAGTAAGGTGGAGAAGATGGAGGATTTTGGATTTGCGTTCCACGAGGGAGACAAAAGCGTAAAGACCGACGACGCGAAAAACATTCTCAGTTTTCGCTATACCGAACCCTCTTCGTACTGGCTCCCTATGCCCCCAGAGATGCCGCGTACCTACGAGAACGCCCTGAAACTGATTGAAAAGAACGCGCAGGAGGGTCAGGGAGAGGCAAAAGAGTTTGCTCGTGCGGTGTTGAATTCGGGGACGATGGACGCGGCAGGACGGTATAACCTCGAATTTCAGAACCAGCCTTGGGCGAATGGCGCGGTCTTTATGCTGAACCCGAACCCGGAACTGCCGAACACCGAAGACCAGCCCACCAAAGCCTCTCTCTCCTACTCGTTTCTGTTGGCGAACCGCCTGTACGACCCCAAGAAAAAGCAAGCAGAGGGGGAACTGGACGGTGAGTATCTCGATTCGTTGGAGTCGTGGATGGATACTTTGGACTATCGCCCTGCACATATTCAGACCTGCCCCTACCCACTTACTTTCTCCACCGAGACTCGTACCCCTGCCATTCCGCAGTGGTACTCTCTTTTTACCTTCGCCCGTTTTATGCGCGATGACCTGCATAATCGGGGTAAGTTCTTCATGGCGAATACTACTCCCGTGCGCTTTACGATATTCTCCCCGCTATTCGACGTGATGGGGATAGAGGTGAACTGGTTGCCCTCTACCGGCTGGCAACCCGATAGCGACGCAACCATGAACCTGCGCCGTACCATGAGCGCACAGAAGCCCTATCTGCTACTCATGAACACAGACTATAATCGATTTACAACGGAGTATGTGGAGCGGTATTTTCAGGAGTGCCTCTTTTACGCTATCTATCCGAGTATGTTTAGCGTAGATGCCTCCTCTAATCCGTACTGGGAGAATCCTAAATGGTATAACCGAGACAGACCTCTTTTTAAGCGGTATATTCCTGTAATTCAGAAACTCTCTGTGGCGGGTTGGGAGCCGCTGACCTACGCGACTTCTGATAACCCCAACGTGGGGATAGAGCGTTATGGAAAGCGTTATCTTACGTTACGGAATATGACCGTGCAACCTCAAACGGCGGAGGTGGTGCTTTCGGGGAGACTCGCGGAGTTTGGGGCGGGGCGCGTGAAGGGCTTCAAGTCGTTGATGGACGAGAGAAAGTTTTCGGATTTCAAAATCACCCTCAAGCCGGAAGAGGTATTGGCGTTAGAGGTGGTTCCGTAGGTGTGCTATGTTTGATTCGCCCCTGTCCTAAACTAACTCAAGTTGCTAGTGGCAAATAG
>OMJJ01000113.1 GCA_900299305.1 bacterium
ACGAAAAAGGCGGAGAGGGTTGCCATCGCAGGTCGCTCTCCAGCCCGGATAGGCGGCTAGCGACACCAACAACATCGCAGGTCGGTCTCCGGTATCTACATTAAAAACGAATTTATGCTCAGTTTTCTCTTGGATTACCACAGAGTGTGAAGGAGTTACAGACACCTCTGCCCCTTCCAAGCCAACCAGTTCCTCCGCATTAGCCCCGTCTTTTCCTAAAGTAACTATCGCCTCTTGTGCAGGAACAAAGTTGGGGTCGGTAAGAACGGCTTGTAGTCTCCGCCGTCCTTCCACTCTCCGAACAGAGCGCACCAACCACGCCAAAGGTAGGCTATCTCGGTTGGCGTATGCGTTCATACCTCCATAGGTAGCGAGTGGTTTTAGGCGGGCATGGTACACATCTTCCTCTTGCGCCTGTACCAGCGTTGTCCCGTTGAGAATGCTCATAAGACGAGAGCCGTTTGGCTCTCCCCTGTCTAGTTCGAGGGTCATCAGCCCTTCTAGCACCAGTGGAGCCGCAATCGGCACGGGTTCGTAACCGTAGACCATCTCTTTATCGTAGCGCATTCCGATATTGGGTATCAGTGTGTTTATGAGTGCGTGTACGGTACGGGCATCGTTACGCCCATAGTCATTGTAGTTTACAAAGCGTCTCCAAAGGGTTAGGTAGTGAGGAATATAGACACGCCCCTCTGTAAACACCTTCGGACGCGAGAGCGGCGGCACGTAGTCTAGTTGCTTAGCGGCTACCGTAGGGTTCCATTCGGGACTATAGATTATTAGAGGAACGGCGACCCCCAAAGCCAACAGAGTGCACCGCTTAGTATCGGCACGCAGAACAAACCGCTTGGCGCCAATGCCTGCAAGAAAAGCGAAAGCGAGCGTGGTGAGATAGAGGAATCGGGCGGGGTCGTGGAAACGTGCCAAGCCGGGCAGATAGTAAAAAGCAAGCGTGAACAGACCTGCGTGCATTCCAAAGGCAAGCCATATAGAGAGTACAGCAACCAAAAACCAGAAAGCAACCACCCGCCTCCGTCTTACAGACGGGAGTAAGCTCCCAATAAACACAAGAGGCAACCACCCAATAAAGATTGCTGGCTCCCATGCGTTGCCCCTGCCTCTAAAGTCGGAGGTCGCGGGATGTCCCCAGTGGTGTGGTGAAATCAGGGTGAAGAGGTGCTTAGGCTCTAAGTAGAAGCGGTTCGCCTCTTTCACTCCCATCTCTTCGCGGGGGCTTTCGCGGCTGAGTTGTAGCACGGGCAACACCTGCACTGCACTTATCCCTACTCCCCAGATAAGTGCCACACAGAACGGCATTAGCCGCCGAACCCACCACCTTACAATGTGTGTTGGTTCCTCTTGGTTGGCGGAATCCCATAGTCGCATGATAACGTACACTACACTGATACCCAAGATGAAGTACGCCATCTGCGGGTGCGCCGCCAACACCAACAAGCCCACCGATACCGCAATCGCAACTACGTAGCGCAGGTGGGGCGTAGCGAGTTGATTATCTACCAGAAGGAGAAGGAGAGGGCAGAACAGCGCGGACATCACCATAGGGGGGAACTGTAGCCTTGCGATAATACAGGCACTCCCCATGTAGACCATTCCGCTCATTAAGGAAGCCCACTCGGAGCGCGTCCACCGATACACGAACTTATAAAAGAAGTACCCACAGAGAAAAAGAGAGAGGTAGCAGACGCAGTTTAGATAGAGCCATGCCGGTACAAACCGTAAAATCGGAGTGGTAGGAAAGAACACCCACATCTGAGGGTTGCCTACAAAGGGCTGACCGCCTAGCAAGTAGGGGTTCCAAAGCGGTACTTGCCCCTTCAAGAGCATCTCGCGCTCGAAGTGGTGCATAGGCTCAAAGTAGAGGAGAATATCGCCCCAGTACAGCGCACGCCCTTTGCAGAGCGGCAGAATTAGGAGCGCATCGAATAGAAGCAGAGCCGCGCATACCACGAAGTTTTTATGCGTACCTAGTTCGCGGAGACGTTTGAGCATAGGAGATTGGAGTTTCGATACCGCCCATTCGAGGTAAAATAGAGTAACAAAATGCAGTATAGCACCTGCAAGAAATGTCTGTCAAATAGAGGAGTGGAGACATTGAGCGGTAAAAACATCGCGATTATCGGCGGAACGGGCTTTGAGAGCGTTCCCCCAGAGATATTTACGGAGGCGGTTGAGGTACAGACCCGTACGGGTACGGTGTCGCTACTCAGCCTCTCGCATAACTACGTCGAGCCTTACAAACTCTACTTTCTTACACGGCATGGCGCAAACCACTCGATTCCGCCTCACAAAATAGACTATGCGGCGAATATCCTTGCCCTGCAAGCGTTGGAGGTGGGTACTATTTTCGCAACGAACGCGGTTGGCTCGCTAAGGCAGGACACACCTCCCAGCTCTCTCGTGCTTTTTGATGACTTTATCGACTTCACCTCTCAACGCGACAAAACGCTCTTTTCACCGAACAGCGACTGGCGGCACACCGATTTTTCTGTACCCTATAGCCCACGCCTACGGAACGCGATACTACAGGCGAGCAACGAAATGCAGGTAGAGGTGCGCCCCAATGGAACCTACCTCTGCGTAGAAGGACCTCGCTTTGAGTCTCCTGCCGAGATAAAAATGTTTGCACAGTGGGGCGCGGACGTTATTGGAATGACGGGTCTACCGGAAGCCGTGTTTGCACGTGAGGCGGGTATCGAGTATGCGGGGCTTGGTATCGTTACCAACTACGCCGCAGGTATCGCTCCCGCCCCTATCTCTCACGAGGAGAACCAGCATATCGCGATAGAGGTCTCTTCGGTAGTTCGTGAGTTGCTACTGCTTGCTACGTCGTATTTGGTGTAGCCTACTCCCCTTTTGGCTCGCTTACTATGGGGGCAGGTTTTCCTTGTCGTAGCATGGGTAGCCAGTCCCCGTAGCATCGCGTGTTGTAGGCGGCATGAGAGCGGTTTATCTCTTGGTGCGCCCCTTGTGGAAGGAGGATAACCTCTTTCGCGCCCTGCGCCTGATTTACCGCCGCGAGTATCCCTACAGGCGGGCAGGTCTCATCAATCAGCCCTGCGCCAACTAGCACCGGACACTTGATTCGGGACGCGAAATTGACCACATCGAAGTACTTACCTGTCTCGCGAACCCGCTTTTCGTCCTTGCCTTGCGTGTTCCAGTACCATTTGGGCCAGCCCGTGTCTCTGCCAACCTCCGCCCCCAAGTAGTCGCAGCCTGCGGGAACAATGGCAAGAGCCGCCGTTATTTTGGGATGGATACCTGCCGTTACCAATGACTGTAGCCCCCCTTGGCTACCTCCCATCACTACGAGGGTCTGACCATCCCAGTCGGTTCTTTCGGTAAGGTACTGCGCCGCCCGATAGCAGGAGAGGTACATCCTCAAAAAGTAACTCGTCTCTCTGTCGTCGTTACCGATAGCCCAGTAGTTCTTCAAAGCACCCGCAAACTGCTGTTGATAGAAGGGTTCGGGTTCATCTATAGGTAGGTCATGCGCCTCTATATTCAACACAAGCCACCCCTCTGCGGCCCTATCCGTCGCCCAAGATTTCTGTAAGGGGTAGACTCCAGCCCACTGAACAATAAGAAGTGCAGGCAACTTATCTGCTATAGCGGGACGTGCTATCTGCCCTTGAATATGCGTTCCGCGGATGTTGTCCATCTTTATCTTCCAGTAGTCTACTCCCGGTTTATTGGCATCCGCGGTTTCGAGTACAGGGTTGGTGGGAACACGAGATAACTCTTTGATTTTGGCTTTCCAGAACGCATCAAAATCTTTGGGGCGTTGGGAAGAGGGACGAATCTTATCGGGTGAGAAGACCACGCCTCCTAGTACCCGTTGCACTTTCCCAGTGGAATCCTTACCGCGAACCTCTAAAAGTAGGGTGTCGGGCTTGTCTATACGACTTTTCAGGACGGTAAGCCCATGGGTAAAACCAAAAGTAAGGCTTCCCTTCTCTATTTCACGGTAGCCGCCTTGCTTCAACACGTAGGTACACTCAGAAGCCGCGTTCTGTTCGTTGTTACGAATAATCCACTGTACCGTGTCGCCAACCTTATAGATGCCGTTCGTATGGTCGGTAGTCACCGCTAGCTGCGCGTAGCCCTTGCTACACAGACAGAGCATCAAAAAGACCGTCAAATGCAAAACCATTCTATGTTTCACAATAGCCCTCCAAAAGAAGTGTGTCACTCCCACTATGTTACCTGCAAAAAGAGTAGAGAGCGTTTATCTACTCACAGTGTCCGATAAAATTAGTATGTGTCGGTTATTACCCTTTTAACCCGCTAACCACCATTCCCTGAACCAGTACCCGCTGACTAAAGAAGTAGATAACCAGCACGGGTATTAGCATAAGAGTAGCACCCGCCATCATCATAGGGACATCCGACGAGTACGCCCCCTGAAACTTTGCTAACGCCAAAGAAAGAGTGCGCTTGTAGTCGGAGTTAATGAAAATCAAGGGGCTTAGGAAGTCGTTCCACGCCCCCAAAAAGGTGTACACCGCCACCGTCGCAGAGACCGGTTTTGCCATAGGAAGCAGGATGTGCCAAAACGTAGTAAGCGGAGTACAGCCGTCCACCGTCGCCGCCTCGTCCATCTCTACGGGAATACCCATAAAAAACTGGCGGTACAGAAAAATAAAGAACGCACTCCCGAACCATGCGGGAATAATCAGCGGCAGAAACGTATCTATCCAGCCTAGCCTCCGAAATACCATAAAAACCGGTATTAGGGTTATCTGCCCCGGAATCATCATCGTTGCCAACAAGAGCAAAAACAGAGGCTTTTTCCCCGCAAACCGCAGCCGCGCAAACCCCCACCCCACCATTGAACTGGCTAACGTCTGCCCCATAACCGACATTCCCGCTACCAGCAAGGTATTCAGCAAGAAGCGCAAAAAGTCGTCGTCGCCGTGATGTGAGGTGAGTATTTTGCTGTAGTTCGCCCACTGAAACGCGACTTTGCGCTCCGTCTCCAGATGGCTCTCTGGTTCGATAACCGCCTGCCCTGTAGGAAGTTTTACCTTTACGGTTCCGTCCGTTCGTTTCAAAAGCAGAGTGACCTCTTCACGCCCTCCTCCCCTATTCAGGTAGTACCGCTCTTCATGGGGTATCCACTGCGGCGGGTACTCTCCTGCCAACTCTCTTGGCTTTAGCGAAGTAGAGAGCATCCAGAAGAACGGAATCAGCACGGGAACCGCCCCCAGCACAAATAGAAAATAGAGAACCATGCGCGAGGTGATGGAGAGTTCTCTTCCCGCTTGGGTACGAGAGGTCGTCTTGTCGGTCATTTCGCCTCCTCCTTATCCGCCTCATAGTAGACCCACAGCGACGAAGAGCGAAACACCAACGCAGTACACAACATAATAATCACGAATAGCACCCACGCAAGCGCAGAGCCGTAGCCAATCTGAAACTGCTCAAAGGCTTTTCGGTAGAGGTAGAAACTATAGAACAGGGCGGAGTCGTCGGGACCAGAGCCGCCCCCAAACAGCACAAACGCCGACGAAAACACCTGAAACGCCCCAATAAGCCCCATAACAAGGTTAAAGAACAGTGTGGGAGAGAGCATCGGGAAGGTGATGTGCCGAAACTGCGCCAAGACCCCCGCCCCATCTAGTTGTGCCGCCTCATAAAGTTGAGTGGGGATGTTCTGCAAGCCGGCAAGGTATATCATCATTCCGCCCCCTACTCCCCAAAGCCCCATCAGCACCAGTGCAGGAACCGCCCACTGCGGCGCACCTAGCCAGTTGGGAAGTTGCGAGAAGGGAACTTTTCCAAACCCACCAACCAGATAGTTGAGGAGACCCTGCTGGCGGAAAATCCAGCCAAACAGTACAGCGCTCGCCACCATCGGCATAACAGAAGGTAGGTAGAACAGAGTACGAAAAAGTGCGATACCTTTCAGGCGGGTATTCATCAGCAAAGCAAGCAGTAACCCACCTACTAGCGAAAGTGGAAGGCTAAGAACGGCATAGGTAAGGGTGGCTTTTAGCGACTTAAAGAAGAGTTCGTCCTTGCCAGTAAGAAGAGTGTGGTAGTTATTCAAGCCCACAAACCGCGCCATAGAGGGCGGGGCGAGGCTATTCCATCGGGTTAGGGAGAGAAATACTGAGAAGAGTATGGGAAACAGGCTCAGCAAAAGAAAGCCTGTCAACCAAGGAGCAATCGCGAGGTAGCCGTAACGCTGCTCTTGCCTCAGCCGTTGAGAGCGTTTTGCCTGACGGCGTACGGCTCTTCCCCAAAGCACGGCAACCCCCACCACAAGCCCACCAAACACCGTCCCCACTACCCCCCAAGAGACCACATTTCCCTGATAGGTGGTTCTGCCCTCCGCGAGTATCGCGTTTACCTTACCGTTGATGCTTTGCGCTATGGAGAGGGGAGTCTCTCCCGCCTTCGGCTCTCCAAACAAAAACGAGCCGAGTTCCTTGTTTAGTATCTCCTCCCCGTCTCCCCAGCGGTCTCCCGACCAGGGGCGCAGTACCGCCCAAGGCTTACGCCCCTCTCTGTCATCCATCATAGAGACAAGTGCGTACTTATTGCGGGGTGCGCCTGGTGCTTTCAGAAAACCCTCCGAAAAGGCGATGTCTCTACGGCAAGGCACAAACAGCCCGGAGTCGGCAAGTATCCGCTCTCCCTCTTTTCCACACAGAAAACGTACCAAAGTAGCCGCCTCGTTGGGGTGTCGGCTCTGCGCGGCAACCCCGAAGTAGAGTGGAGCCACTATTGTTCCCTTGCCCTGTCTTCCGGCAGGTACGTCGGCAATATCCCAGTCCACTTTCTCATATTTTCGGTAGGCAGGAATATAGAACGAACCAGTGGGCCCGTGCATCGCCATCTTCCCCGCCTCAAAAAGCCCCATGCCCACACTGCGCGGCTTATTTGTTTCGGTAGGAATAACCCTCTCTTGGCGGGTAAGGTTCTGCAAAAACGAGATAGCCTCTACCACACGCGGTGAGTCGAAAGTCGAGTGTTCTCTATCTTCCGAAAGCACACGCCCCCCATTCTGATAGAACCAGCAGTAGTAGCCGTCTTGCCACTGAGCAAACGACGCGCCAAACTCGTCGGTTATGCCGTCCTTGTCGGTGTCGTGGGTCAGTTGCTTTGCGGTGCGTTGGTAGTCCTCCCACGTCCATCCGGGCTTAGGATACGGAACACCATACTTATCGAACAGGTTTTTGTTGTAAAACAGGATAAACGGCACATAGCCCCAAGGCAAGCCGTACATCTTCCCATTCTGCGTTACTGGCGGAAGGGTAACGGGGAAGTACTGCTTAAAATCTGCCCTATACTCCACACTGAGGAATGGGGTGAGGTCACGTAAAACCTGCGCCTCCACGTAGTAGTGAACTTGGTCTATGCCTACCTGAATAATGTCGGGGGCATCTCCACCCGCTATCATCGTCTCGACCTTGCGCCCCTCATTCTGCTTAATCAGTTGGAGGGAGATGTTCGGGTACTTGGCTTCAAAGGCGCGTTTTGCGGCTTGTACAAAGGCTTGGTCGTTCTCCCCAGAGTTCACCACCCACCTCAGCACTACTTTGCCTGTCGCAGACTCAGGGCTACGCTCAAGCACTACCCATAATCCAAGTAGTACCATAAAAAGCAAAGGTAGTCCTAGTTGCTGAAATCGGTGCAAAGGGGCGAACTCTCCTTAAGTAGAAAACGGCATTGCTATAGTATCCGCTATCACACCCACTTTTGCCTTCTTTGAAATCCGAAAACAGGCAGGAAAACTCAACATTCAGAGCGAAACTACCACCGCAATTCACACTTTTGGGAGAACAGAGACCTCATGGCGCAACTCTACGGCAAACACTACACCAAATCCGAACTCCTCGCACACGTCGGCGACATCAGCCAAGTGGCACGTATAAAACCCTACCGACTTATCGAAGGCTTTGAGGATGGCGTTTTCGCCCTCGATGTTACCAACGGAAGCGGTCTGGATTTTACCGTTCTGGCGAGTAGAGGAATGGACATCTCCTCCGCCCACTACAACGGGCGTTCGATGATGTGGCGGTCTGCAACCACCGACAGCTACCCCGCTCACTTCGACCACGAAGGGGAAGGTGGTAGAGGCTGGTTACGCAGTTTTTATGGGGGCTTGGTAGTGACCTGTGGTCTGACATGGGCAGGGGCAAACGACACCGACAACGGCATACCCTACGGTATTCATGGCAGAATAGGCAACACCCCCGCAACCAATGTACAGTGGGATGGGGTTTGGGAAGGCGATGACTACCTACTCACCATCACAGGGAAACTGAGAGAGGCTACCGTCTTCGGCGAAAACCTACAAATGACACGGACGATAACCACAAAACTAGGCTCCAACGTCCTGCATATCCACGACACCGTAGAGAATCTAGGTGCAAAGCCTACCGAACACATGATGCTCTACCATATCAATATCGGTTTCCCCGCCGTAAACGATACCGCCGAACTTATCTCCACCTCTCAATCGGCAGTCCCCCGCGACCCCATAGCCGAAGAGAGGTTTGACCGCTATACCCAGATGCAAGCCCCAGAAGCCGGCTACCAAGAGACCGTCTACTTCCACGAACTCGCTACCGATGCCGACGGATACGCAACCGCCGCCGTTATAGACAAACAGACCGAAAGCGGAGACGGAAAAGGCTTTGGGGTCTACTGCAAGTACCTGCCAACCCAACTCCCCCGCTTTATAGAGTGGAAGATGATGGACAGCGGAACCTATGTTGTAGGGATGGAACCCGCCAACTGCCTCGTTATGGGTCGCCCCAACGAACGCCGTGCCGGAACTTTGCAAGTGCTACAACCTGGCGAGGTACGGCACTATAGCGTAGAGATTGGCGTACTCGCAGGAGAAGCCGCCGTATCCGACTACGAAGCCGCTTGCAAACGCACCCTTTCCTCGAAGTAAGGAGTTTTTCCGTCCGTGACAGAATCCGAAATGCCCCTCGATGCCCCCCGCCCTTCACTCTCACGAGGGGCGTTTTGGGGTCTTGTTTGTCTTGTTATACTAACCACGTTCGTCCCCTATCTGTACGGTCTCTCCCTTGCGGATGGTAGACAGTACCTCTGGATGGGGTACAACTTCGACGACGTGTGCGTATACCTATCTTGGATGCGGCAAGGCGCGGAAGGCTCTCTCCGAACCTACAACCTCTTTACTACCGACCCCCAAAATGGATTAGTTGCGAATCCGCTGTTTCTGGTACTCGGTTTGGTCTCTAAAGTCACCAGCCTCCCGCTCATTACCGTTTTCCAGGGGGCGAGGGTACTCTTCGCAGTTACACTCTTTCTCGCCGTTAAAAAACTGATAGAGACCCGCATCTCTAACCCCAAAACGCTTTGGACAAGCCTCCTCTTCATTGCGTTCTCTTCTGGGATAGGGTGGCTCCCCCCGTTCTCAAACCTCGTGGGGTTCGATAGTCCCATAGACCGTTGGCAACCCGAAGCCATTACCTACCTCTCCCTCTACCTAAACCCACTCTTTCTTGCAAGCATGACTTTACAAGTGCTTATCCTGCATCATCTGTTGGAAAGTGTAGGGAGTTCGGAGAGGAGTAGCGCACTCAAAGCGGGAGGATGGGGCTTTCTGCTTGCCCTTATACACGGCTACGACATTATCTCGTTGGGAGTGGTGTGGGCTCTCTACCTGATATACCAGTTCCGTACCAATTCAAAAGAGAGTACGGCAGCTACCCTCAAAAACACGCTCGTAGCGGGAGCTATCACGCTACCCCCCGCCCTTTTTATGTACCTCCAACTCAAGAGCAACAGCGTCTTCCGTCAGCGGGTAGAGGTTCAAACCCTTACCGGTTCCCCTCTCTGGATACTGTTGGGATACGGTCTTACTTTGGGATTAGCACTCTACGCCATTTCTCGTAATCGCAAACATCAAGCCAGTTCAGAGACGCAAGCCTCCTTTGCTCCCTTCCTCACCCTCTGGATGATTGGAAACACACTCGCCGCCTACCTGCCCTTTCCCTTTCAGCGCAAAATGCTACAGGGAACCCACCTCCCCATAGCCATTCTAGCGGCACTCGGAATCTGCTCTCTACTCGAAGCCAAACCCAAACCCACCTATCGCATCGGGTTAGTCCTCACCACGCTTCTCCTCAGCATAAGCAACCTCGCCTTTCTGTACCGAGACTGCACCAACAACGCCGCAGGGCTAGTACAGACGGGGCAACACCGTCCCTACCTACTTCGCGGTGAAGTAGAGGCACTGGACTGGATAAAGCAGAACGTTCCCAAAACCGAAGCAGTACAGCCCCTCCCATGGATAAAAGCATTACAAAAACCCGACGGCAAAATGGGAACCACCATCAGCGACATGACCCTCGCCTGCTATCTCCCTAGTGTAACTGGGCATAAGGTCTACTGTGGTCACTTTGGAGAGACTCCCGACTACGCTGCCAAAATCTTCGATTTGATGAGCATACAAGTACCCTATATCACCGAGCAGACCAAGCGAGAACTGCTTGCCAAAATGCACGTGAAGTACTTTGTATTCTCTCAGAAGCAGATCGTTACCGAAGAGACCGAACCCCTTATCGCCGCCTTTCGTGGTTCGCTCCCCTTACCCAATTTCCTCAAAAAAGTGTACGGAAACAACGATGCGGACGTGTACGAGGTTCAATAATCACCTTGTTTCGGCGCAAACTTAAACTTTTTTTAACTTTTAGAAAACTATTTACGCCAACTCACCCCAAAGTTCTTGACAAGTGGTACGGAACTGGTATAAACTGGCTATAGGTGGTTTAGTAGAAGGACAGTTTATGCCTAACAGTCGCAAAACGCCAAACCCACGTTCTCTCACCTATCTACGAGTAGCACAAGAACTACGCGAGCGTATCTCGCAAGGCATCTACCCGTACAATGCGTTTCTGCCCTCCGAAAGAGAACTCGCCCTAGAGTGGAGCGCAAGCCGCCAAACGGTACGCCAAGCATTAGAGCAACTGCGTCAACAAAACTGGGTGGTATCCGAACACGGGCGCGGCAACCGCGTGATATGGGGTAAAGAGCCAGAAAACCTTGTATCAGATACTGACCCCACCTCTACCAAACTTGCCGCTCTCGTTATCTACGGCATGGCACACGGTGGTGCAATGAGCATTTTTCAGGGCGCGGCATCCGCTATCCAGTTTGACGGGTTTCACCTTGTGGTAGCAGAGACCTCTCAAAACATCCATCGGCGTACCGAAGACGAAGCAAAGCACATTCGTGCCCTCATTGATAAAGGAATACAAGGGCTAATCATCTACACGGAACCCACAGACCAAAATCGTGGTCTACTAGAGGAGGCACTCGTAAAAGGGATCCCCGTTGTACAGATAGACCGCTACCTAGAAGGGCTGGCTTGTGACTACGTAGGTATAGAGAACGCCCTTGCCGCCAAAGAGATGACGGAACACCTCATAGGGGTAGGACATCAGCGCATCGCGTTTCTTTCGTTCCATTATGCCGCTTCTACTTGTAAAGAGCGAGAACAAGGCTACCGCGACGCTCTGGAACAGCACAACATACCTTTTGACCACGCCCTTGTCGCCTACTGCAACCCCGCGCAAGACAGAATCTCTGCCATTACGCGCATCCTACAGCAGTGGAAAACACTAGCAGAACCGCCTACCGCTATCTTCGCAGTCAACGACGAACTGGCTTTAGCAGTATCCCGTGTTCTTAGTGGGCTACCTGTAAGAGTACCTGAAGAGATTGCCGTCGTCGGTTTTGATGACCTGCCACACGCACGGCTTATCTCTCCCGCCCTAACCACTGTAGCACAGCCGTTCTACGACCTAGGGCGAACCGCCGCTCAACTACTCTTGAGCCGTATGCAAAACAACTTTAACGGTGCGCCGCGCCGCGTACTTCTACCTACGCGACTTATGGTACGCCAGTCCTGCCGTGCCAACGTGCTACTCACGCTCACACGGTAACGTGCGTCAAACACAACTATTTAAGGTAATCCCTTAAATCAAACTCTCTGCCCCAAAGGAGGTGAGACTACATGAAAAAACCGCTCAATCCCGCAGTCGCATGGGTTGTTATCATTGTTATAGTGGTAGCAGCCGTCGGTATCGGATACAAAATGCTTTCCCCGGCACCCGTCAACTATGATACCAAAGGGAGTGAGCAGATGATGGAAAAAGTAAAAGGGGGAGGGAAAATGTACGATCCGCCCGGAAAAATGGGTTTCAATGGGAAATTCGTACCCCCTGGACAGGGTAACTAGTACCCTAATCAACACACAATACTTTTACGTTAAGAAAAGGTGAAAGAACGATGAGACGTTCCTACAAAGCATTTACCTTAATCGAACTACTCGTAGTCATTGCTATTATCGCCATTCTCGCCGCGATACTCTTCCCTGTGTTCGCACAGGCACGTGAGCGAGCACGTGATGCAAGTTGCGCCAGCAACATGAAACAGCTTGCCCTCTCCTTGAAGATGTATCAGGCGGACTACGATGAGAGAATGATGGCTCCCGGTGATCTACCTACCACCGATGCCTCTGGTGCAGTCTGCGATGACCAAAAACGCCAACCCAACGGACTAGATATCGTCCGCATGATGGGTGGCGGAACCGAATATCTCCTGCGACCTTACATCAAGAACAAGCAGATATTCAAATGCCCCAGCGACACTGGTGAAAACTACTGGGGTCGTAGTAGCTCCGGATGGCCCTGGGCAAACTGTGACTGGTTCAAAACCCCCTCCTCCTACCATTTCCGCCACGTTATGGAGATGGGAGATAACGGCTGGGGCCCCGCTCACAACGACGGTGTTTGGATTGGCAACCCCGAAGCAGGTATGGGGCAACAAGCCAGCCTAGTTGTCTTCTATGAGGCGGCTTCCTTCCATCAAGAGAAGCTCCCCCTCTTTGGTGGAGTACACCCCGAAGGTGACGGTAGTGCGGCAATTCGCGCCAATCCACGTCGTACCTTCAACGCCTCCTTCGCAGATGGACACGTAAAAGTGTACCGAATGAACCACAAAGACCCCGCATGGGACACCAACCATGACATGAACTGGGTTCTTTACAGCACCGCTGGCGGTGGTGGTCTTGCGAACGGCTCCGACTTCAAGCAGTAAACGCTCTGCTTTCTAATCGGTGTAACAGGCTCCCTTTCTTCCGAAAAGGAGCCTGTTACTATAAAATAGACACTGTTTCTACACGCAACCCTTGCACTCATAACACACTCCACCATCAAACCCGCTCTCGATGTTAAGAGTAGCGGAGGAGATTACTTCATGTCCGACCCAACTATGCAACCAAAGCCCAAAAAACGGTACGGCGAAATTATCGGAGTTTTTGTACTCCTCGGAGTTATCATACTCGCCGCCCTGTATCAAGAGCAACTCACCTCCTTTTTTACCCTACGCCTTTGGGATAAGGGTGCACCAGCAAAACAGGTGACTGCCTTCCTTACTGCCCTGCAAAAAGGTGACCAAGCCGCCGCTTCTGCCATCTTTGAACCCAATACCAGCTACAAGCCCCTCATGGAAAAGGACAAATGGAATGGCTACTTTATCATCACACAAGCGGGAAAACTGATTTTCACCCTCGCCGAAACCGCCCCCAAAGAGGAGCCCAAAGACCTTAAAGTAGAGTTCAATCCCAATGGTAAAGGCTCCGCGATGGTGACAGCCCCTGATGGTCGCGGAAAAATGGTAGACTATCGTATGGAGATGATAGAAGGACAGTGGCGTATAACCGAAATGCGCGGAGGTCGCCCCGAAAGCACCGCCCCCGCCAAAACCGTCCGACAGACTCCGCCCCCCATGCCCGGTGGTGGAGGAGGAGCCAAAAAACCGAGTGGAAAACCGACCCACTAATCTAAAGCGTCTTGTAGTCCTACTTGTGCTTGCTGTCGTTGTTGCAGGAAGTATTGCAGGAAAGAACGCTTGGCAAACCAAACAAGAGGCACGTATCCGCTCCATGGGCATAACGGAACTAGAGGCACTTGCCAAGAAGCAGCCTGCCTCTAATGTCCTCTATGCACTTGGGCTTGCCTATGCTCAAGAGGGCAAGTACACCCTTGCTATAAAGCAGTTTCTTGCGGTACTAGATAAAGAGCCTACCCGAGCTGATGTTCTAAACGACTTGGGTGTCTCTTATCTACTAGAGTCCCGCTACTACGAGTCACTGGTTGCACTACAAGGCGCACTCCAAATAAAGCCCAACTTTGGTGCGGCATATGCCAATATGGGGCGCCTACATATCGCCACAAAAATGCCCTTTACCGCAGTCAAGGAGCTAGAGAAAGCCGACTCCCTAGAACCCAAAAAGGTGACGACGCTTTGCGACTTGGGGCAAGCCTATCAGCGTACCCTCAACTACAAACTCGCTCTAACTGCTTACCAACGCGCTCTAGAGATAGACAAGCAGTCGCTACAAGCCTATATCGGCACAGGGCAAGCATACTACGCCATGACGCAGTACGATAAGGCAGAAGAACATCTGAAACAGGCACTCGCTATCAGCCCAACCGACTCCAATGCCCTCCTAGCGTTAGGGCGTGTTCAGTTGGAACGCGCTGTCACCCCCACCGACCTCGCCAACACCCAAGCCACCCTCGAAAAAGCCGTTCGTGCCGACCAAGATGAGCCTGAAAGTTGGTATATGCTCGGTAGACTAAGGTCGCGGCAAGGTAGGCACAAAGAGGCACTAGAGATGCAGAAACGTGCTTTGCGTATGGGTGCAGGGCATACCGGCGCACTCTATCAATTAGAGCGGTGTCTTAGGGCAGTGGGGCAGAACACGGAAGCCGATAGGGTAGCAAAAATCCATGAAAAGCGCAAACTACACGACAGAAAAGAGTTACAACTCGAAGAACAGATTTCGCACAACAACGACGATTGGGATAGCCGTGTAGAGCTTGCCAAACTCTACATCGAGTCGGGGAAGCACTCCCTTGCTGTACTGCTCTGCAAGCGGATACAGGAGGAGAAACCCGACCACCCACAACTGCCCCAACTCTTGCAACTGCTAAATACCCCTGCAACTAGCCCGGTTCCAAGTACCCTCTTGACTGGAAACAAACCGTAATGCGTACCTCTGCACTACTAGGATGCCTGCTTCTCCTTTTGGGAACGACATCTTGCAACAAAAATCATGCGGTGGCTCCCCCTACCACCAGCACCGCGCCCCAAACTACTTCCGCCGATGCCCCCTTCAAACTGGTAGAGGTTGCAGAACAGAAGGGGCTACACTTTCGGCACACCGCTACCTCACGTTCTCCCATCACCATTGTAGAGACGATGGGCAGTACTGCCTGTTTCCTCGACTACGATAATGATGGGTGGGAAGATGTCCTACTAGTAAACGCCGGTCAAGACTTCCAAAACCCCAAGCAGACCTCTGGAACCAAACTGTTCCACAACAACGGAAACGGAACCTTTACCGATGTCACTGCCGAGTCGGGGATTGTGGTGGAGTCTTTTGCGACGGGAGCCTGTGTCGGAGACTACGACAACGATGGCTACGACGATATTCTGATAACCGGTTTCGGAAGGAACTACCTCTATCGTAATCTCGGAAACGGAAAATTCAAGGACGTTACAGCAGAGGCAGGACTACAACGCCGTCCCAACGCATGGGGTATAGGCTGTGCCTTTGTAGATGTGAACCGTGACGGTCTCCTCGATATTTTTATCGGTAACTATGTGGTTTACGACCCCCATATGCCCTTCTGCCAAACTGCCAATGTAAAACACGGCTGTACCCCTAACCAGTATTCCACGCAAGCCAGTGAACTCTATATCAATCAGGGGCACGGTAAGTTTGTGGAAAAAGCAAAAGAGCTAGGCGCAGAGAACAAAAAAGGCGCGAGTTTGGGGGTACTCCTCTGCGATTTTGATAACGATGGTTGGGTAGACATTTTCATCGCCGACGACGGTACTCCCAACACCCTTCTCCACAACTTACATGGCAAATTTGAAGACATTGGGCAGAAGTCGGGAGTGGCTTACGGGGAAGACGGGGGTATGCGGGCAGGCATGGGAACCGATGCCGCCGATGTAGACGGTGATGGTAAGTTCGACCTGACAATTACCAACTTCTCCAATGAGGTAACTACTCTCTACCGCAACCTTGGAAACATGAACTTTCAGGAGGTCTCCTACCCCTCTGGGATAGGTCAGCCCTCTCTAGGCAAACTGAAATTCGGTATCGTCTTCGCGGATTTAGATGGAGACGGGCTACCCGACATCTATCAAGGTAACGGTCACGTTCACGACACCATCGAAAAGTTCCACGATGTAGACACCTTTGAGGAAGTAGACCAAGTCTATCACAACATCGGAAACGGGAAATTCAAAGAAGTACTCCCCTCTACAGGTGCTTTCCCCGGAACCCGCTCCGTTACCCGTTCCATCTCTACTGGCGACTTCAATAACGATGGTAAGATAGATATTCTTATCAATAGCCTAAACCGCCCCGTCCGCCTCCTAGAGAACCAAACCCCCATGAAAGGACACTGGATTGGGCTAAAACTGATAGGAACCAAAAGCAACCGCAGTGCCATAGGGGCAAGAGTAGAACTCAAAGCCTCGTCGGGTAATCAGATGAAAGAGGTAAGAAGCGGGGGCAGTTATATCGGGCAGAACGACCTACGTGTTCTGTTTAACCTTCCCGAAAACGCCGACACGAGCCACCTCGTTATCAACATTCGCTGGCCCAATGGAACTCAGCAAACCATCAGCAAACCCACCCTCGACAAATACTCCAAAGTGGAGGAACCGCGATGAGGTCACTATCCCGCTATACAACCCTTCTCACGCTATTCTTGCCCCTCGTTGGGTGTGGTGGTAATGGTGCGCCTACTGCCCCTGCCAAACCCACTCCTACCGCAACTGCCTCTAAAGAGATAGATAACACCCCTATCGACCCACTCTCCGACCTAAAAGGTGCATCGGCTTCGGCTGTTCCCGAAGAGAAAAAGACCGTTACCTTTGAACAGGCACAACAACAGGTAGAAGCCACCCTCAAAGCAAAACCGAACTCCTATAGCCTAGAGATGGAGACTGCTCACTTCTACATGAACGCAGGAAAGTATCCCGAAGCGATACCCCACCTCCAAAAAGCCACCCGCCTCACCGACAGAGTCTTCCCTTGGATAGCACTAGGAGACGCGGCAACCCTCTCCGCCAAATTCGACATGGCAAAACAGGCTTACGAAAAAGCCTTGCAGATAGATGCGGGTAATGCAAGGGTTATGCGGGGGATAGGACAACTCTACATCGCACAAGAGAAGTTCGACGAGGCACAGAAATACCTCGAAGGTTGTGTTCTAAAGTATCCGCAAAACACCAAACTGAGAATGGCACTCGGAAATCTCTACATTGTGCAAAATAAGCCGGTAAAAGCGATAGAGGCACTGGAACCCGTTGTAAAAGTAGAACCAAAAAACTCGGAGGCACACGGGCTACTTGGAGAGGCGTATGCGCGTAACCTGCACCTAGAAGCCGCCATCAAGGAGTACACCGAAGTTACCAAACTCTCCCCAAGCGACCCACAGGCTTACGGGCGCATAGGGCTG
>OMJJ01000114.1 GCA_900299305.1 bacterium
AGCGGCTACCCCCTTCGCCTGAGCCACCGCGAGAATACGGTCTAATTCGTCTACTGTCTGACCGGGGGGCTTCTCCAGAAGAAGCGGAAAGCCCTGCTCTAGTACTCTGCAAGAGAGTTCGCAGGTGAGTTCTACGGGGGCAACAAGGCAGACCGCATCGGGGCGTTCTCTCTCTAGCATGGTTAGGAGGTCGGTATAGAACCGCGCAAAACCGAAACGCGCACGAAACGACTCTGCCCTCTCTGTGTCTATATCACAACAGGCGGCGAGTAGTGTGTTAGGGTGTTCGGCAACGTACTTTGCGTAGGCGTACCCGTGTGCGGCTGTCGCCATTCCACCACATCCGATAGTGCAGATTGTGAAAGGCATACCTCTTCCTCCTCCCGCCATACTTTTGGGCTATACCGCCTCTATCTGCCCCGACGCAACAGAGCGGTATACGCTATCAATAACCTTCTGCTGGCGAATAGCATCGTCCATATCATAGGCAAGCGGTGTACCCTCTACCACGCATTTGGAGAGGTGTTCAAACTCCAATGACCACTGATTGACACCCGGAAACACCTCACAAAGCGTCCCGCTGTCGCGGTGTAGGTAGACTTCGGCGCGTTCACCGGGCAGAATGGCGTTCGGGCAGGTGATGCTTCCCTTGCTTCCTACAATTTCGTAGGCGCAACGGTAAGGCAGTTCAAACCCACAGTCGAACAGGGCGCGACCATTTGGGAAGAGGAGTGTGCCAGAGGCAAGCATATCTACGTTGTATTCGGGGTCTATGTCGGCACGGGCGAAGACATGGGTAGGCTCTGCATCAAAGAAGAAGCGCGACTCGCTGATGCAGTAGCATCCAACATCCATAATACCACCCCCCGCAAGGGCGGAATCGAGGCGGATATTGGCTTCGCGTGTAATGGTAAAGGTAAACGCGGTACGGAACAGACGCAACTCTCCAATCTCGCCATTACGAATCCAGTCACGAGCGCAGAGATGAGCCGGGTGAAACCGCCACATAAACGCCTCCATCACCTTGACTCCCGCTTTGTCCACCGCCGCTTTTACAGGGTAGAGTTCGGAGACGTTACCCGCGAAAGGCTTTTCGGTAATACTGTGCTTCCCCGCTTCGGCGGTCTTTATTGTCCATTCGGGATGAAGACCATTGGGCAGGGGATTATATACCGCTTCGATTTCGGGGTCGGCAAGCATCTCCTCGTAAGAGCCATACGCCTTCTGAAAACCGAACTGCTGAGCAAACGCCTGTGCTTTGTCTAGGTTACGGCTGGCGATGCCGTAGAGTTCTACGCCCTCTGCCTGTTGCATGGCAGGAATAGCGGTGTTTTTGGCGAAATTGGCGCAACCGAGTACGCCCCATTTTACTTTACGCACGATTTTTCTCCTCAATTTGTGGTATTGTAGGGAACCATCGGAGCCAGTAAACAGGTCAAAAAAGAGGATAAGCCTACTTTAGTATGGCTTTCGATGGAAAGGTGTCTCTATAGTAACATAAGGACACAAGTTGTAGCAAGAGAGCGAGAGTACTCTCAACAAGAAAATTTAGTAAGAATGGGGATAGTTTCAAGATGGCACGAATCATCAAATATCGTCCTATAAAGGACAGAGACGGAATGCGAATTGGGGGACCTGAGGCGATTGTGTTTGTAATGCTTATTGTGGGGGCGTTTTTGGGAGTAAAGTACTACTTTCAGACGTACCGCAAAGCACCTGCTTATGCCCTTGGTCAGTTTTTTAGCGCAGTAAAGACGGGAAATGTAGACGCACAGTATGCCCTACTCGATGCCGACGACAAGCAGTTCTTTCCAGACAAGCAGTCGTATAGCAAAGCCCCTCTCGCGCATGGCTACTCGGCGCGTATCGAAAACGTGGCTTTTGGTAACGAGACCAAAGCCGCCCAGCACGGGGATGCTGTTACGATAGATGCTGTGATTTCGGTACGCGGAACCGCTAAAGGCAAGGAGTTGTACCAGCAGTCCAGTCAAACCGTTCAAGATTCCTATACGGTACGTAAGGACTCGAACGGCGACTGGAAAGTAGTACTCTCGAAATCCAAGTTGGAGCTACCCAAGAAGGTAGAGCCTAGCCCCGAAGGAGATTCGATAACGAATAATTAGCGAGGGGTTAGGGCTTATTCGCAAGCCACTCCTCGTCTTTAGTACCGCCGTTGTAGATACCACCCGCAAGCCTCTCACGCTTGCGGGTTTTTGCGTGTCCGTCGCAAGCCACAAAGTTAAATGCCTCCTGATGTCGGGGGTTCCCATCGTCGAGCGGATTATGGATACTGTCGCGTTGCCCCCAAATCCAGCGTATCTCGTGCCGCTCTGGTATCTCCCCTTTGCTCTCGTCCGGCTCTTGTGCCAAAGGAAACCCATCAACGATTAAAACGGTCTCGGCGGGTTTGGTAAAGGTAGAGAGATGCTGGTGCGCCGCTCCCAAGCGAACCCCGCTAGTATCTCGAATATCGTTGATAGCATAGTGGTATGTCCACTCTTTGCTAATCCCTTTTGGGAAGCCCGGTGCGGGTGGTGAGAAGAGGAAAGGGGCAGAATCGGAGGGGCAAGAGAGAATTTGTGTGTTTTTGCTATAGGGCTGTAGCAT
>OMJJ01000115.1 GCA_900299305.1 bacterium
AATACAGGTTGCGGCAGGGAAGGGGACTTTGCCCGGCACTCCCTTGAAGAGCGCGGTAGCATTGTTCAGGGTGATAAAGGTATCGACTGCCTCCTCTATCTCGGCTGTGGTGATGCCCGGAACGACCATGTCCGCCGCTATTTGGTGCGCCTCCCAAACAATTAAGCCTGCCTCGCGCATACGCGCCAACTGACTAGGCGTTTTCAGAAAACTCATCAAAAAACCTCAATCTACAAGAATGAACCTAAAACAAGCAGGATTTTTCTAGGGTACTCACCAACTAATCCCTATACAGAATACCTCAAAAGAGGAACTCCCGCATGAAATCAGATGTACAACCCCGCTCGTGGCTCTATAGACGCGAATTCCTGACCCAAGTAGGAACGGGTATGGGAAGCATCGCGCTTGCCTGTATGCTTGCCGAAGAGGCGCAGGCACAACAACGCACACCCTCACCCGTCGCGCCAAAGCCCCCCATGTACCCCGCCAAAGCAAAGCGCGTGGTACAGATATTTTGTCCCGGAGCCGTGAGCCACCTCGATACCTTTGAGTACAAACCCGAACTTATTAAGCGGCACGGACAACCGCTTAGGGGAGAAAAACTCGTTACGTTTCAGGGTACAAACGGCAACATTATGAAAAGCCCCTGGGAGTGGAAGCAGTACGGGCAGTCCGGGAAGTGGGTTACAGAGCTGTTTCCGTACCTCTCGGAGTGTGTAGACGATATTGCTTTTGTACACTCTCTTACGGCAAAGAGCAACACCCATGGACCCGCCATGCTACAGATGAGTACGGGCTTTATTCTCGATGGGTTCCCAAGTATGGGGGGGTGGGTGACTTACGCGCTAGGAACCGAAAACCAGAACCTACCCGCCTTTGTTGCTATCCCCGACCCACGAGGGCTTCCGCCCAATGGGCCCAATAACTGGACTGCGGGTTTTCTACCTGCCGCCTATCAGGGAACCTATTTTAATACCGAAACGCCCATTGCGAACCTCAATTCTCCTAAAGGTTCTAGCCCACAACAGGAGAAAGCCCTCCGCAAGTATCTGAATACCCTGAACCAGCAGTACGCCGAACGCAACCCCGGACATAGCGATCTGATGGCACGGGTAGCGGCGTATGAACTTGCGGCAAGGATGCAACTGAGCGCACCCGAAGTTACCGACCTCAGTAAAGAGACGCAAGAGACCCTCCGGTTTTACGGGGCAGACAGCAACAACACCCTCAAAGCCGGCTATGCCCGAAACTGTATCCTTACCCGCCGCCTTCTTGAGAGAGGGGTGAGGTTCATTCAACTCTACTGCGGCGCACACGCCTCCCAAGTAGATGGGCTACTGAACTGGGACGCGCATAAAACCCTGAAATCCGACTACGAACGTCATGCCCCGATTATGGATCAACCTACCGCCGCGCTCCTAAAAGACCTCAAGCGGCGTGATATGCTGAAAGATACGCTGATTTTGTGGACTACCGAGTTCGGACGAATGCCCACCCACCAGCAAGGAAGCGAAGGGCGCGACCACAACCCCGCCGGCTTTACCTGCTGGATGGCAGGGGCAGGGGTGAAAGGAGGGACTACCTATGGTGCAACCGACGAACTTGGCTACAAAGCCGTAGAGAACCCCTCTGTTATCGCGGACTTTCATGCTACGGCTCTGCACCTTTTGGGGTTAGACCACACCAAGCTGACCTACTACCACGACGGTATCTTCCGCCGACTTACCGATGTGTCGGGGTCGGTGATAAAGCCTATCATAACGTAGCGTAATGCTTGGGAATTGGGTTGGAAATAAATTTTTATTTGTGTTAGTAACCCTTTTCAAACTTGCGTCGTCTTAGTAGATAGCAAACGCTTTGGAGTGAGGAACAAAACAACGATGAAACGACACATCAACCCGATAACCTTTGGCATCGCAACTGTGTGCGTGGCAGGAATGCTCTCGGCATCCCTGCCCACCCTAGCGCAAGAAGCGCCCGGCGGAACCGACCAGACCACCCTAAACGAAAACAAACTCGTAACGCTCGATTTGGAAGGGGTAGACCTCTATCAGGGGCTAACGCTTCTGTTCAAACAGGCGAAAGTACAGTACTCCCTCGATAACAGTCTGCGGGGAACCCTCGTTACGATGCACGTAAAACAGCCTTTTAAACGCGCCCTCGAAGCGGTGCTGAAAGCCTCTGGGCTACCCATCACCTATCAGTATGTAGACGGCGTGTACAGTGTAATACCGATTGTGGAGACTCCCGAAACGCCCATCGCGGAAGACAACACCCCAGAACGCCCGAAAACAAAACGGTTTGTACGAATCCCTATCTACAACCTGAACGCCATAGACATCGCGTCGTTTTTGGGAGGGCGTATTCTCCACTTTGTGGATGCTTATTCTCCGCAGTATGTAGGGTTCAACCCCTTTGCAGGTGGCATGGGGATGAGCGGCGGCGGTGGTGGAAATCGTGGGGGAGGCGCGGGAGGCTTTGGGAATGGAGCCGGTGCGGGCGGGCTAGGTAACTTCGGCGGTGGGCTGGGCAGTAACACGTTCGCCAACACGGGGGGTAGCGGCAACACACTCGGTGGGGTAGGAGGGCGAGGTCTCTAGTCGCCTTAATCACTCTAATTGACCCCGATGGTGCGTGATAATTTATAGAAAGAGACCTTGCTGGGTAGTAGGAAGTAGTCTACTTCTCATCCAGCAAGGTCTCTTTTTAATGCCCTTATTTCAACTTAGGGCAAGATTGGGGCAGGGAAGAGGCTAGGGTGCTATGAGGGATAAGTCCTGACCTCCTTAATTTCCTTCTCCTCTGCTATTGACACAACTCGCAACGTCTTCTATAATAGAGATAACCTCTTCTCTATCGAAGGGGTCGGTTGTGTTTGTCTTGTTATTGGTGTGCTTTACGATGTAGAGGATAATAGAATATGATAGACGAATATCGAATGAACCTGTTTGCTTCCAAGCAACACAAGAAGCAAGTCCTTCTTGCTCTTACTGCGCTTCCTGTCCTGTTGGGCATAACGCAGATAAGCCCTGCCAAAGCACAGAAACCCGTCAAAAAGAATAGCGGCTCCCCTGTGGGGGCTACCGCCTCCGTTGCGGGGTTTAGTGTTCAACCTGCAAATGCTACCTTAGACGGCTCCTACGCCTTCCAAACGCTGGTTGCAGTAGGAAAGTCGATTGACGGTGCAGAGCGCGACCTCAGTAGCTCCGCGACCTATACCTCCTCGAATCCCGCTGTGGTACGTGTGGACAAAGACGGCATCGCCTATCCTGTATCGGATGGTTCTGCCGACGTGACGGTATCGCACGGAGGGCGTAGCGTAAAGGCGCACCTCACCGTCCGAAACACCAAAACAAACTCTCGTCTCAGTTTTGAGACCTCTATTGCCCCCATTCTAATTAAGTCGGGCTGTATGGGAACCGCCTGCCATGGCGCACCCAATGGGCAGGCTGGTTTCAAACTCTCCTTCTTTGGGTACGAAACCGAAAAAGACTGGACGGCTGTGGTTAAAGGCAAAGACGGCAAGCGCATCAACCTAAAAGATCCCGAAAAAAGCCTCTTCCTTATGAAGCCTGCCGCTACCGTATGGCATGGCGGAGGGCGCAAGTTCCGTCCCGATGGTCCTGAAGCGAGAGTGATTACCGCATGGATAAAAGCGGGTGCGCCCTTTGTACCCGGACGTACTGCCTATAACACCGATGCCAAAACCGTACTCACCTCCAACAAGGCACTGCCCGCCGCCCCCAAACTCGAATCGGTGTACGTACTTCCCAATAACCGCACCATCCGAGAGGCGAACTCCAAGCACCAACTCGTGGTTATGGCGCACTACCAAGACGGCTCCGAAGCCGATGTAACCCCCTTCGCCCGTTACTTCTGCGATGATGATGGTATTGCCACCGTCAACTCCGAAGGTCGCTTGCTTGCTCTACGCAAAGGGGAGGCGAACGTCATGGTACGCTATGCGGGGAAAGTGGGCATCTCTAGCGTGATGGTTCAGCCACAAGCACCCACCGCCAGTTATCCCAAACTGACCCCCAACAACTATGTGGACGACCATATCTTCGCCAAACTCAAGCAGATGAACGTGACTCCCTCTGAACTCACGGACGATTCCACCTTTATTCGCCGCGTCTTCTTCGATTTGATAGGTACGCCCCCTATGCCCTCAATGGTGCGTCAGTTTATTGAGGACGACGACCCCAAAAAGCGTTCCAAACTCATCGACGAACTCCTAGATAGACCCGAATACAAGGACTACCAGACGATTATCTGGGCAGACCTTCTGCGTAACACACGCATCCTGCTCAAAGAGGGCGTAGAACCCTATACCCACTTTATCCGCGAAAGTTTTGCCGAAAACAAACCTTTCGACAAGTTTGTGAAGGAACTCCTAACGGGTACGGGAAGCACCTACCAGAACGAGTCAGCTACCGCCAACTACTACCGCGTTACTAACGACCCGTCCGAACTCACCACCTCAACCAGTCAGATATTTATGGGGGTGCGCCTAGAGTGCGCTCGTTGCCATAACCACCCCTTTGACCGCTGGATGCAGGACGACTTCTACGGTATGGCGGCGTTCTTCGCAAAGACCCACCACCGCGACGGGCTAGGCAAAGACGAGATTATCGTCTACCACGACGAGCGAGGGGAGGTGCGCCAACTACGTACCCAACAAGTCATGCCTCCCAAGTTCATTACGGCAGACAAACCCCTCGAAAACCCACAGGGCGACCTGCGTACCTACCTGGCAGACTGGATAACCTCGAAGGAGAACCCCTACTTCGCAAAGGCTACCGTGAACAGGCTTTGGAAGCAGTTCTTCGGGCGTGGTATTGTACACCCCGCAGACGACTTCCGTGCCTCGAACCCACCCATCAATCCGCCACTGCTAGAGGCACTCGCTAAAGACTTTATAGAGCATAACTTCGACGTGAAGCACATCATCCGCGTTATCTGTAACTCGCGAACCTACCAACTCAGTTCCAAAGTGAACAGTACCAACTCAGACGATACCAAAAACTTCTCACGCTACTATATCCGCCGCTTAGGTCCCTCTCAGTTGCTGGATGCCATTACCATCGCTACCGAAGTACCCGAAAAGTTTCCGGGAGTACGCGAAGGAACCCCTGCGATTAACCTTGCAGACAACTCGGTTCCCTCCTACTTCCTCGATGTCTTCGGTAGAAGTAACCGCCTACAGGTGGCAGAGCCTTCTCAGCAGACCACTATCTCTCAGGCTCTTGCCCTTATCAACGGCTCCACTATCAACGCAAGGCTCTCCAACCCGAACGGCTTCCTTGCACAGAAGATACTGGGACGCTTGGGAGACCGCTCTGAAAAGGACATCCTAGATACTCTCTACCTTAACATCCTAGAGAGGTTCCCCTCCGAAGCAGAGCGCAAAGAGGCAAAAACCTATCTTACCAACGCACCCACCACAAAAGAGGGTTACGAAGACCTCGCGTGGGCGTTGCTAAACTCGAAAGAGTTTATGTTCAACCACTAACGTTGAGGGACACCTTAACGCTAACCGCTGTTTGTCTGTATTGCTTGATATAGGACGTACTGCCCTGCCGATATGGCAGGGCTTGGATAGAAACTAAGGAGAATGAAATGGATAATTCGGAACTGAAACAACTCGGTTCTTTCGTTCATCGGAACTGCGAAGGGCTATCCCGACGCGACGTTATCAAAGTAGGTACGCTAGGCTTTTTGGGACTAACCCTCCCCGAATTCTTCGCGCTGGAAGCGGCACAGGCACAATCTACTCCCGCCGCTAAAAAGCCAAAATCCAAAACCGACTACTCGGTGATTATGCTCTGGATGGCAGGTGGCCCTAGCCACGTAGATACATGGGATCCTAAGCCCAATGCCGACCTCTCCATACGCGGTCCCTTTGGGGCAGTAGAGACCAACGTACCGGGTATCTTTGTAGGTGAGCACCTTCCCAAAGTAGCGCGTCAGATGGACAGTATGGCGATTCTCCGCAGTGTCTCGCACGGAGACGGGGCGCACGAACGCGCCGAGCACTTTATGCAGACGGGCTACCTTCCCCTGCCTACCGTCGAGTTTCCCTCCTACGGCTCGGTTATCGCCAATGAGCGCGGTATGCAGAACAACCTGCCTCCCTATGTCTCCTTGCTCGGTATGGCGAACGGACAGAGCGCGGGTTTCTTGGGCGGCTCTCTAAACCCCTTCTTTGCCGGCAACCCCGCAGAGGGCAACTACAAAGTACAGAACCTCCAGATGCCTACCGATGTGAACTTGGCACGATTGGAGCGACGGCGCAAACTGGTTCAGGCAGTAGATAGCCTGAAGGGGGCGCAAAGCGACGCGGTTCGCAGTATGGATACCTTTACCAACCGCGCTTATGGGCTTATCACCAGCAAGAGCGCACAACAGGCGTTCGAGATACAAAAAGAGAAGGTAGGTCTTCGTGACGAGTACGGGCGCAACGGTTTCGGGCAGTCCTGTCTACTTGCACGCCGATTGGTGGAGGCGGGTTCCCGCTTTGTTACCATCACTCTGGGCGGTTGGGATACCCACGATAACAACTTCGGCTCTCTCCAAAACAACCTCCTTCCCATGCTTGATAGAGGTATGGCGACCCTGCTTCGTGACCTAAAAGAGCGCGGACTACTGGAGTCTACTCTTGTTGTCTGGATGGGTGAGTTCGGGCGTACTCCCATGATTAACAAGAACGCCAATCCGGGACGTGACCACTGGCCCAATGCCCTCTCGGTGGTTATGGCGGGTGCGGGTATCAAGGGTGGACAGGTTATCGGGAAAACCGACGAGCGCGGCATGGGACCCTACGAGCGTCCTATCAAGGTTCAGGACGTTGCGGCGACTATCTACCACACCATGGGACTCGACCCCAACAAAGAGTATCACACTCCTTCGGGGCGCCCAATCCGCTTGGCTGATGATGGTCAGGTCATTCGAGAACTGTTTAAAGGCTAGGCTTGATTTCCCCCTCGTGCTAATTGCGGCACGAGGGGGAAATATACTAATGTGAATGTATGAATAAAGAAGACATTTCGGACGAAAAACTGATACCGCCTCCTGAGTTCCATGAGGCGTGGTTTGCGATACCAGAGATTGTAAAACTCGGCGACCCCGTTCTCCGCAAACCCGCCGCCCCTGTAGTTAAATTTAACGCGGACACACGGGCTTTGGTGGAGTTTATGGCAGAGGTACTGCATACCGCACGGGGATTAGGGCTTGCCGCCCCTCAGATTGGGGTCTCGCAACGCATCTTTGTTTACGATGTGGGCGAGGGGGTACAGGTGGCTATCAACCCACAGATTCTGGGCATGAGCGGGGAGCAGGTAGGCGTGGAGGGTTGCCTTTCGGTTCCGGGACTCTTGGGAGATGTAGCGCGTGCTAACGAACTGCGACTCAAAGCGTTTGATGCAAGAGGACGCGCCTTCACCCGCAAAGCCACCGAACTGGAAGCACGAGTCATTCAACACGAGTACGACCACCTAGACGGTATCTTCTTCTTCGATAAAGCGATTCCCGAAACTCTCGACTGGAAGCAGTTCGAGGACGATGACGAGGAAGAAGAGGGGGAACCGCGCCGCAGAAATCGTCGTAGGAGGCGCGACTAATGATTAGTACTCCTGCACAACGTATTATATTTATGGGGACGGCAGAGTTCGCCGTCCCTTCGCTTGTCGCCCTGCTTTCGGCGGGGCACGAGGTTGTAGCGGTAGTCACACAACCCGACAAACCGCAAGGACGCAAGCAGATACTTGTTCCCTCTCCTGTAAAGCAGTGCGCGGAAGCGCATGGGCTAACTGTTCTCCAACCCCGCCGCGTTCGTTCTGAAAAGTTTCAGGAAAAGATGTTCGCGCTCGCCCCGGATGTGTTGGCAGTAGCCGCGTTTGGGCAGATAGTTCCGCAAACCCTCCTCGATTTACCGCGCATCGCCCCCATCAATGTACACGGCTCTCTGCTACCCAAGTATCGGGGGGCGGCTCCCATTCAACGCGCCCTTATGGAAGGCGAAGCAGTGACGGGGGTAACGACTATCTGGATGGACGCAACACTGGATACAGGCGACATCCTTCTCATGGAATCGCTCTCCATTCTACCCACAGATACCTCTGAAACCCTCACCAATCGACTGGCAGAAGTGGGCGCAAACCTACTGGTGAAGACCCTTGAGGGGCTAATAGAGGGAACCCTTAGCCGTACCCCGCAGGATGATTCTCTCTCTAACTACGCCGCCATGCTGGAACTAACAGACGGTATCGTGCGTTGGGAAGAGTCAGCGCGGCTTATATCAGCACGGGTACGCGGCGTAAACCCCAAGCCCGGCGCGTTTACCGAGATAAACGGGCGGCGCGTAAAGGTCTGGATGGCGTTGGAGACAGAGACCGCTTGTAGAGAGAGTACCCCCGGAACGGTTCTTGCCATAAGCAAAAACCCTGCGGGGGTGTTGGTAGTCGGGGGAGATGGGTACGCCGTTCTACTTACGGAGGTTCAGCCCGAAGGCGGCAAGCGCATGGCGGCAAGCGACTGGGCGAGAGGGCTACGGCTTGTAGCTGGTGATAGGTTTACTCAACCTCATTTGCCATGATATACCCCAACCGCGACCCCTGCTCGTAGCGGGACTATCGTTCCTGTAAAATGGGGATGATTTGCTAGTTGCGCGTTGAATTTGCGAATGGCAAGGATACGCGGGTCGTCGGAAGCGGGGTCTAGGAGGGTCTGCCCCTTCCACGAGTCGGCGCGAAGTACGTTGTCGGCAAACAGTAGCCCACCGGGGCGCAGTACCTCTTCCGACCATACTAAAAATTCCGGATAGTGGGCTTTGGCGGCATCTAAAAAGATAGCATCGTACTTCTGCCCCGTAGCATCTACCTCTGCCAAGAGTGGAGCCATCATTTCGGTTGCCGAGCCAACACGCACCTCTACCTTATGCCCAACTCCTACTTTTGCAAGGTTTTGCTGTGCTACCTCTGCCCACTCGGCATTCAACTCGATTGAGATAACTTTGCCGTCGTCGGGTAGCCCCTGCGAGAGCCAGTAGGCACTATGCCCCGCGAGTGTTCCAAACTCCACCACACGCTTTGCACCGATGAGGCGGCACATCAGCACAAAAAACTGACCCACATCGCGGGAAATCTCCCATCCTTCCGGCATCCCGGTCTCTTTTAGAGACTGCGAGATAAGGCGCAGGTTGTCATCTTCCGGCGCGAATAGGTCGCGCACATAGTCTAGCAGTTCCAAAGGCATAGGACCCGTAAGCATGGAAAAACCTCTCTCTTTAGATTTTCTCTGCCAGCAAGCGTTGGCGTAGATACTCGATCTGCGCGGCGTGCTGAACGTCGTGTTCGATAAACTCGGTAACAAACTCCCATAACGGAATCGGCTTGGTGTCCCAAGGGCATAGCCTCTCAAAGTCGGCAGGTTCTAGTCGCTCTAGTTCTGTAATCCACTGCTCACCGACCTCTCGTAGCCAGTGCAGAACGCCCTCCCAGTCGTTGGGGGAGGGGGCGGCAGTAGGGTCGAAGTCCTCTGTTGCCTGCATACGCGGCTCTGCCTCGAACAGTGATAGCGACAGAGATTTCCATGCCGCAACATGATACACTATTCCCGCAATAGAGCCGTTCTGCCCAATCCCCCAACGGTGCGTCTCCCACTTATCCGTAACGAAACGTAATGCTTCGGCAGGGCTTACCGCCTCCGCTTCCCGCAGTAGGTAGGCAAAGTTACGTTTGGCGCGTTGCTTTAGATAGGTGGGTAAGGTTAAGGTTTCGGGCATAGAGAATCTTTCCGATTTTGGGCTATAATTTTAGGGTGACAAGAGAGTATGTAACCATACCCTCCCCATGAACGCCTAAGAGTTGTGCTATCTCTAAATCTATTACGGGAGACTATTCCGATGCAAGTGCATATCGTTCGTACACGCCCCCTATTTCTCGTTGGGGTTACGCTTTTCCTGCTTGTGGGAGGCTTGGGTCTCTCACTACGCACCCCTTCTCATGCCAAACAGCAGAATGTGGGTCCGACACCGCTACCGAGTGATGTACAGGAGTTGATGAGTACCGTTGACGACATTGGCGAACTGAGAACCATCACTCCCCTCAAACTTACGCCCGACCAGATAGACAAAATCGTGGCGTATGTGAACACGGGGCAAGCAGAGTACAGTACGAAGAACAACGACCTCGTATCCAAGACGATTCGGGGTTTGGCAGACACCATCAAAAAGGCGAAAAAGGAAGCGTTACAAGGTAAACCCGCACAGGGTGAGGAGCAGGTCTTGAAAGCGATGAACTCGATCCAGCCTAAGCGTTCCCAGTTTGAGGTGGATGCCATGAACGTAATGTGCGACAAAATCCTTGCTATACTCACCCCAAAACAGCAGGAGACTATGGCGAAAGTCGCGAAGGATGCACTGCCGAACACTCCTGACAAGAAGTCCATTACAACGTCAAACTTGTGCAAACTCTATATCTATCGTGTATTTGTGGGCTATAGCCGCGCCCCCAAAGTGCTGATGGAACTAAAAGCCGAAATAGAGCCGAACTAGATAACAGAAGGGCAGGAACACGCCTCCATTGGCACTACAACAACTTATTGATAGGGCGGCGAACCCACTACCGCCGTCCGAACTCTATACTCGTGTGGATTTTCCCGATGCCCCCGCAGACCGTCCCTACCTTGTGGTGAATATGGTGGCGACGGTGGACGGGCGCATTGTAGTTGGGGATTTAGGCGAGAGCGCGACGGGAGTTGGGGAAGCGACAGACCAACTTCTTTTTCGCCGTTTGCAAAAGGTGGCAGATGCCGCCATGTTAGGGAGTGCGACGGTTCGGGCGACCCCCGCCGTTATCTATCC
>OMJJ01000116.1 GCA_900299305.1 bacterium
CGATGCTGAAAAAGCGGTTCGTACTTTCGATAACAACCTGTTTGAACTTCATGCCTCCACCGAAAAAGCGGAGGGCGGTGTTGCGAAAACAGGTCACGGCGACACCACACAGGGAGGCACACCCAAAGGCGAAGTGCTTACCCTAAAGAGCCGTGATAGTGTGGCTTATGCTATGCTCTCTATGCCTAGCGCAAGCGTAACCAGTACGGCATATCCCGCCTTTCTTACGCTACAGGCACTGCTTGGGGTGGGCTACCAGTCGCGGCTTTTGCGCCATTTTCGGGAAGAGCAGGGGATAGGTTACGAGATGGGCGTGACCTTTTACCCACAGTATGGTGAGTCGCTTTTTGCACAAGTTCAGTGGGATACTAGCACGGGAGAGCAGGGGGCTTCTAAGGTAGCGACACAGATTGGAGAGCAGTTGCGGCAGGTGGTTGTGCACTCTGTTACCGCCCCCCTTACAGACACCGAACTGAACCGCGCCAAGCAGATAGCGATTGGGCGGTTGGCATTGATACATGAGCGCATCTTGGAGAGGGCGGCTCTGCTAGGGTGGTATGAGGCAATGGGGGTTGGGTACGGCTTTGACAAGGAACTTCCCGCGCTGATTAGGGCTGTAAGCAGAGAGGATATTTTTTCTATAGGCAAACTCCGTTTAGAGGCTCTTCCGCTAGGGATTGTACAGCCCTAATGAGAGGGCAGGGGAACTCCTTAATGGAAACTTACCAGTGCATTACCTGCCCGCCATCTACGTTTAGGGTCTGCCCCGTTATATTTTTTGCCTGCTCCGAAGCAAGGAACACCGCCAACGCCGCAATATCTTCCGGCTCTTGCCAACGATTGAGAGGGGTAACACGCGATATTTTCTCGTTTGCCCATGCCTCGTAGGTTTTTCGCTCGCTTTCGGGCTGTAGCTGGTTCCATGCCTCCCAAGTAGACTGGTTTAGAGCCGTTTTTATCATGCCAGGGCATATTGTATTTACGCGGACATTATGGGGAGCAAGGTCTTTTGCGGCACACTGTGCAAAGTTGATAACTCCGGCTTTTGCCGCGCTATAGGGAGGGTCGGTTTGAGAGCCAATCTGCCCCGCTATCGAGGAGAGGAATAGAACAGTACCGCGCCGTGCTTCCACCATACGAGGCGCAAACGCATGGGCAGTGTGTACCGCACCAAGTAGGTTTACATTCAATACCGATTGCCATTCAGAAGGTTCTAAGTTCCAAAACGGAAATCCATATTTGCCAGAACCCGCTCCTGCGGAGTAGACAACGTGATCACATCTGCCCAGAGTAGCCCATACCTTATCCGCAACCCGTTGTATCGCGGCGTAGTCGGTAACATCGGCGACATATGCCACTATTCCTTCTAACACGGTTTCGGCTTTGTCTACTGCGACCACGAAAGCCCCCTCTTGCAGGAAGGCAGTAGCAATAGCACGCCCAATTCCGCTTGCCGCCCCAATAACAACGGCGACCTCACCTTGTAAGCACAGGTTCACTTTACTACTCCAAGACTTGCTTTACCAAAATATGCTAAGTGATTTATAGAAGAACTCCCGATTACTCCAGTGAACTCCTACTGCTTTCTGCCGCTAAACGGTGCAAGCCATGCCTCCTTAACTGGCTGGCTTGCAGAACCACCAAGACCAGTGTTTGATATACTTCGATGTACTCCAAACGAAACCGATTAGAGATTGTGCACCGCTAAGTACCTACCAACATCTTTCTCTTACGGGTCTGTAACCAGTTTCGCAAACAGTTCTGAGATTATTAACGAGTTACTACTAGAGAGCGGAGTGGCAACGTCTTCCCCATAGAGTACCCTGATAGAGCGGTAGCCTTCTGGAGATGGCTCGCGGTGTATCAGTAGCCTCTCTCCCTCTACATCCACCACCCAATACTCTGCTATCCCTGCGCTACTATACAGGTTTGCTTTCGTGCTTAGGTCAAAGGGGAGGCTACTATCTGAAATTTCGGCTGCCAGCAGTACGTCTTGTGAGGTAGGAGTTTCGGTATATGTGCCGAAATCTTCTTTTGTCACCATGACATCCGGTTCGGGTGCGTTGTACTTTGCGCCTTCTCCCAGTATGCGAATGGGAAGTTGCACCCATATTCTCTGCCCCGTATACATTTTAAGTAGCGCATAAAAGAGCGCACAGATTAGTCTGGAGTGCTTTGTGCCACTTCCCATTTTCTTGTAAACCATCCCTTCAATCAGTTCGTGTTTTCCTTGTAACAGGTTTTGCTGACGCATCGCCTCGAACTCGGTTGCCGTCCAGCGTTTGAGATGTGGGAAGGGGGTTGTTGTGGATGTCTGTTCTCTCTCTAGTGTCTGCATGGGTATCTCACCTCATTTCGGACTGTAGTACGGTCTAAGTTTTCTGATAGTACCACCGATTGCATAGATAGTAAAGTGGGCAGATGAAAAACGGCAACTGAGCGCGTATGAGCAGAGGGTAAGCCCCTACAGTCCCCTCTGCTCACAGCCCTGTCTAAGCCTTCTCGCGGAATCGGTAGCTCGAATGCGTGTCGTAGTCCATACCGTACACCTTCTTCAAGTCCGTGATAGCCTGTAGCGACTTTGTACTATGGGCACTTGCGGTCATCTGCCCTTCTTGTCCCGGTACAGGTTCAAACGAGTGCAGAACAATCTCTTCCATGAGTTCCGCTAGGCTCATATTTTTGAACTCTGCAAGCCCTTTCAGCACCTGTACCATCCGTTTCTCCATCCGAACACCAACCTGTACCCTCTCGACGGTAAAGGGTGTCTCGGCTTCTGGGGTTTTTGCCTCTGCCATAGGTGGCTCCTTTCAAGTTACGCTGTGTATATTTTGGTAACTTGGTAACATTATATCTTGATAAAATTATAAAGTCAAGAGGCGACACAAAATAGCCCTTCAAACGCGGGCGGCGCACGATATTTTTAGGAAAAAGGTTGTGAAGTTTGGAAAAGTAGGAAGGGGAGGAAAGCCGATGGTCGGATTCGAACCGACGGCCTGCTCTTTACGAAAGAGCTGCTCTACCTCTGAGCCACATCGGCAAACAGAACACACTACCCTCTATTATGGCATGACACAGGCGGATTGGCAAGGAAAATTTGGCTATTACAAGGGGAATTCCGCAAATTTTGTTTGACAGAGTGAGGTCTACACAGTATAATAAAAACTTGAAAGAGACCTACTGTATTTTTTCGGAAACGAACTTTTCTAAGGTGCAGAACTGCCCTTAGATACTAGGAACAGCGGAGAAGAGAGCGATAAACAAAGATTTTCGTGTCAATGAACTTATCCTAAGAGCCTACCGTGAACAACGTATTCGCGAAGTGCGCCTCATTGATGAGGACGGGCAACCGCTCGGAATTATCGGAGTGCGAGAGGCTCTTGAAACCGCAAAAGAGAAGGGGCTAGACCTCATTGAGGTTGCGCCTACTGCCCAACCGCCCGTGTGCCGTATTATGGACTACGGTAAGTACAAGTACGAGATGGGCAAAAAAGAGCGTGAACAGCACAAAAAGCAGAAACAGCAAGAGCTGAAAGAACTCAAAATGAGTCCGCATACCCAAGACCACGACTTCCAAGTGCGAAAGCGGAGAGCCATTGAGTTTTTACAAGCAGGAGACAAAGTAAAACTCTCTATGCTGTTTAAGGCGCGAGAGATTACGCACCCCGAAATCGGTAAAAAACTGATGGACAAGATGCTCGAAGAGCTTGCCGACTACGCCGTTGTCATCAAAACGCCGAGCCTTGAGGGGAAGATGCTTACCGTTATCCTCAACCCGAAAGCATAACACACACCAGATTTCTACAGAGCGGAAGTCGGAAGCCCTATTCCGACTTCTTTCTGTGTCAATAAGAACCGTTTCAGTTAGGAATAAACCATGAAGAACAAACTCAAGACCCGCCGCATTGCAAAAAAGCGTTTTGAAGCCACTGGTACCGGAAAGATACGGCGTTGCAAAGTGGGGCTAAACCACCTGATGCAAAATAAGCGTAGCAACCGAAGGCGCAACCTCACCGCAGGAAGCGAACTGTACAAAGGTGACCATAAACGCATTACCCGAATGCTCGGCGAAGGCGCATAACCCTACGCGCTTGCTGATAACACAACTGCATTTTTTCTTGTTTTCTGGAAAGGAGCCTCCTAAATGCCGCGCGTAAAACGGGGTATGATGACCCACAAACGCCACAAAAAGGTACTCGAAACCGCCAAAGGTAACTTCGGTGGTAAGCGAAGCCTGTTCCGTACCGCCAACGAACAGATGATGAAGTCTGGTAACTACGCTTACCGAGACCGCCGCAACAAAAAGCGCGAATTCCGTGCCCTCTGGATAACCCGTATCAACGCCGCTTGCCGCGCCAACGGGCTACAGTACTCCCGATTTATCGAAGGTCTCACCAAAGCGGGCATTACCCTAGACCGCAAAGTGATGGCAGAGATGGCGTTTAGCGACCCCGATACGTTTAAGCAGCTCGTCGCGCAAGCGACGAGCGCACTCGGCTAATCGGGAGAGCCAGCGTTTTTCATCGTCGGTTTACATAAACCAAAACCATAACTAGAACGCCCTTCCACGCTCTCCCTTCTTTGTAGGAGTGAGATTCGGGAAGGGCGTTCGTGTGTCTCAATACGCGATTTCTATACCTAACTACGGAGGTAAAGACGTGTCCGACATTATTACGGAACAACTCCAAACTGCCCTCGCCGAAACCGAAGCCGCTACCAGTTCCATCGAACTAGAGGCAGTAGAGACCAAGCACTTGGGGCGTAACAAAGGGCTAAACGAACTGCGCCGCGCCATTGGTGGGCTTCCTAAAGAGGAACGACCTGCTTTCGGTGCGCGTATCAACGAAGCGATAGGCACCCTCACCACTCATATCGAAAGCCGACGCGCTCTCCTCATGGAAGCCGAACTACAGGCACGTCTTGCCGGTGAAACCCTCGACGTAACTCTGCCCGGCAGACCCCAAGCAGTAGGACGGCTACACCCCCTGACACAGACAGCGAACCATGTTAAGCAGGTGCTTTCAGGGATGGGGTACGAGTTTGTGGATGGTCCCGAACTCGAAGATTACGAGTACAACTTCGGTAAACTGAACTACCCCGAAGACCACCCCGCAATGGACGAACAGAACTCCTTTTTCGTAACGGATAGTCGGCTACTACGAACCCAGACCACCGCCCTACAGGGGCGCGTTATGGCAAACCGCCGTCCCCCTTTCCGTTGTGCGACCATTGGACGGTGCTTTCGATACGAGGCGGTAGATGCCACTCACCATCACACTTTCCACCAAGTAGATGTGTTTATGGTCGATGAAAAAGCCTCTATGGCAGACCTCAAGGGGACACTGGGAACGTTTGCCCGTGCCATGTTTGGGCAAGAGACGCTGGTGCGCTTCCGCCCCGACTTCTTTCCATTCGTCGAACCCGGTGTAGACTACGCGATTATGTGGCGGGGTCGCTGGCTAGAGTTGGGTGGGGCAGGGCTTATCCACCCCAATATCCTACGCGAACACGGCATTAACCCCGAAAAGTACACGGGTTTCGCCTTCGGGCTAGGGATTGAGCGCGTCCACATGATTCGCACAGGGGTAGATGACCTACGCCTCTACCTTGAGAACGATGTCCGCTTCTTGAGTCAGTTTTAATCGGAGGAGAGACCATGTTAGTTCCTTTAGAGTGGATAAAAGAGTATGTCGCGGTGGAGGCGGATGCGCAAGAGGTTGCAAACCGCCTTACTATGGGAGGCTTGGAGGTAGAGGGCATCGAGCAGACCCCTGCGGGGGCGGTGTTAGATGTCTATATCACGCCGAACCGGGGGGACTGCCTCTCTTTACTGGGGGTAGCGCGTGAGATTGCCGCGCTGTACGACCTCCCCCTCAAAATTCCGTCGCCCCCCGCTTCGGAGCAGGGAGGAGAGGCGGCAAACAGTACCTCGGTGATGATAGAGAACACCGACCTCTGCCCACGCTACGCCGCCCGAATGGTGCGAAACATTAAGATAGAGCCATCGCCGGAGTGGATGCAGAAGCGTTTGGAAGCGGCGGGACAACGCCCCATCAATAACCTTGTAGACGTAACCAACTATGTGATGCTGGAACTGGGGCAACCGCTCCACGCTTTCGATTTGGACACCCTGTCCGAAAGCCGAATCGTGGTGCGCTGTGCCAAAGAGGGGGAACACCTTACCACTCTGGACGGTGTGGAACGAGAACTGAACCCCAATATGCTGGTGATAGCGGACGCACACAAAGCCGTCGCGATAGCGGGGGTGATGGGCGGGGCAGATACCGAAGTGACCGAGACCACCGTAAACCTTCTACTGGAGTCGGCGCACTTCAACCCGCTTTCGGTACGCCGTACTGCCCGCGCACTAGGAATGAGAACCGAAGCCTCTTATCGCTTTGAACGTGTGGTAGACCCCGACGGGGTACGCCGCGCCGTAGACCGCGCTTGTGAACTGCTGGCGGGTATGGGGCAACCGCAAGCAGTTTCAGGAGTGATAGACTTCTACCCGAATCCTCCCGCCCCCAAAGAGATTGCGCTACGAGTCTCCCGTGCCGCCGCCCTGCTAGGTATCTCCGACATCACTGCGGAAGAGGCGAAAGACTGCCTCCGACGTATCGGGTTATCAGCACGGGAAGAGGGGGATACCCTTCATGTAGAGATACCCGGCTTCCGTCCCGACCTTACACTCGAAGAGGATTTGGTGGAGGAGGTAGGGCGCATCTATGGGTACGAAAACATCCCCGAAACGTTGCCTATCGGCGCAACGACACGGGGAGGCGAGAGCGAAGAGGGGCAGTTTATCGCCCATGTACGCAACCTGCTTGCCTCAAGCGGCTTGCAAGAGGTGGTTACGCATAGCCTTACCCCCACCTCCGTATTCGATACCTCTTCAGAAGACCCGCGCCGTGTCCCTGTAAGAAACGCACTCTCTTCCGAGATAGGGGGGCTACGCCGAAGCCACCTGCCCGGTCTGTTGCAGGTTGCCCAACGCAATGCTACCCGCGCTGGACAGCACTCACTGGCACTCTTTGAGGTTGGGAGGGTGTGGCAAAACGAGATTATCGCGGGGATGCACACTCCTGTTGAATTCCTTTCCGTTGCGGGGCTACTCATGGGCGAACTAGAGGAGTCGGGTTGGCAAAAAGACCGAACTCCGCTCATCGCCGACTTTGGAGCCGTGCGTGGGGTGCTAGAGCGACTGCTAAGTGGTCTGCATATCGACAAGGTGGGTTGGGAGCCGTTAGGCGAATCTGCCTCCGACTATCCGCAGTTCCATCCGGGGCGCACCGCCTTAGTGTCTTTCGGAGAGGACTACCCGACTGGAATAGTAGGGGAGTTGCACCCGCGTATCGTTCAGCAGTTGGAACTGCGTCACAGAGTCTATCTCTTTGAAGTGGCTTTGGAGGCACTACAGGGCGCGGCAACGGTGGAGGAGCGGTATCAGTCCGCTTCTCGCTTCCCAACGGCACAGCGCGACCTTGCACCGCGTGTCGCTACGAGCATCACCTACTCCGATGTGGTTCGCGCTATCTCCTCGGCAAACGCCCCCAACTTGGTAGATTTCCGCCTAACGGATGTCTTTCAGGGGAACCCCCTCCCCGAAGGGGTAAAGAGCCTTACTCTCTCGTTTACCTTCCGTTCGGGGCAGGGAACCCTTACCGATGGCGAAATCAACAGCGCAATGGAGCAACTGCGTCAAGCGTTGATAGAGCATATCGGGGCGACGTTTGTCGCCTAAGATAGAGTTAGTCCCCGCTCAACCAGAGCGGGGACTAACTTGAAGTTTACTAAGACTTTTCCGAAGTCTACCTATTCCATCTGTGCCAAAAGCCGCGTTGCCTCCTCTGCGCTTAGGCGACCATTCTGCACCATCTTCAAAACCAACTGCCGTTCTTGGGTACGGTCTGGTTTGGGCGCGACGGGTTCGCAGGTGGTGATAATGGTTTCGGTGACAGCCTCCTCTGCTTTGCGGTGTCCCGTCAGTTTGTCTTTTACATCGGTTCGCACGTCGTCGGCTTTGCGTTTTACCATCTGCTTAAAGCCGTCCCACGCCTCTGCGGAGTTCTGTTTAATCGACTCCTTTATCGAGACCCCCGCGATTTTCATTACCGCAGGTATGAGACCGGTAGGAACTTGAACGGTGTAGAAGGTTCCATCTGGGCGTTGCATCTGCACCTCCATTGTCGCGGCGCGTTTGTCCTCTTGTGGGGGCGGCGGAGGGGCGGCGGTTGTAGGTTTTGCAGGGGCTTCGGGTTGCGGCGGCGGGGGTGGCTCCGCATTTGCCTGTTTCATCGCCGCGAGTAGGCGAACCGCTTCATCGGGCTTGAGCGTCCCCTCTGCTACCATGCGTAAAATCACATCTTCTTCCATACCCTACACCTAGCCTTCCCCGATATTCACATCGCCGGATATCGTCTGCACGTTCAAGACCCCCGCGCCCGTACCTATCTGTCCTGTCCAGAAGGTAGAAGAGGAGGAGACCTCGATGGCGGGGTGAGAGCAGTTGAGGTCGCCGGAGTTTGTACCGAGTGTGATTCGTACACTGCTCCCTTTGGGGATACCGATATTGGTGTCGCCGCTTACGGTGTTCACCTGCATCATGCCTACAAAGTCTTCGTTTAGGCGGAGGTTGATGTCGCCGCTGACGGTCTGCGCTTGGAGGTTTGTGGCGACCAAATCTTGCGCGTTTACATCTCCTGACACCGCTTTCAGGGCAATCGTCCCCTTCGCCTCTTTGAGCGAGACATCACCGCTTACCGATTCCGCCCGAATCTCTAGTGGGGCTTGTGTGCCTATCTTTTCAGCGTGTGCGTCGCCGGATACCGACTTGCACTCTACCTTGCCCCCCTCGATTTCGCGAATGTGAACATCTCCACTTACGGCGTTGGCAGTAATGCCTTTTTCGATGTGTGCCGCGTGGATGTCTCCGCTACGGGTTGCAATAGATACCGTCCCCTTCACATCGTTAATATGTATCTCACCGGATACCGTCTCACCACGAAAGTCTCCAGCAAGGCTCTTTACCTTGAGTTCACCAGTAGTAGTAACGGCTTCGGCACGTCCCGATAGTGCCTCAATGCCTATCTCTCCATACTGGGTAGAGGCACGGAGGATAGCGGTCTCTGGTATCTCGATTTCGATGTCTACCAATCCTTCGTAGAAGTGGTCGGGGCAAGTTACTTTGATGTCTAGGCGGGTGTCGGTGGCGTGTGTCGAAATCTCAATCTGCTTTGCAAACTCCTCTAGACTCTCCTTAAAGGGTTGCCATACGGCTTTATGGATTTTGACGGTGCTGGTTTCGCTTTGTGTGCCGCGTACCTTGATGTCACCTAGCGGGTTCTCGATGGTGACGGAGGCAGTGGCTTCTAGGTGGAAGGTGAGTTCTTGGTCTTCGGCGAGTTCGTGCCAGTTTTCGGGTCTGCTGGGTCTGCGGTCTTCGCCCTCTGCCCAGTGCCACACACGCGACTGGAACGACGAACTCCATGTAGAGCCGGAACGCGCCGCATCACGGAGTTGAGACTGCACCTGCTTTACAATCTTCTCCGGCTGTATCTTGGAAACTGCCGCCGAGATTCTTGTACCGAGGTCGTCCAGATTGAGTTTAGGCGGTTTGATTTTGCCAAACCCGCCGAACTTTGCCTTCTCTTCGTCGCTAGACTTTGGAGGGTCGGGAGGCGGGGGAGGGGGCGGTGTGGAAGGTCGGCTTCCCCCGTTCTTCAGGGCGGCAATGAGCATCTCTGCCTCTTGTGCCGAGATGGTTCCCTCCTGAAGAAGTTTCAAAACGCTCATAATGTTGTCATCCATAGTCGTATCTCCGTGTTCTCTATTGGGGTGAGAACAGTGTTTAGTATTAAGGTAGGTCGCGTAGTGCGAGAGCCGCCTCTTCCGCGCTGATTTCGCCTCGTGCAAGGGCATCGAGTACATCGCGCCGTTGCAGTGTAGGCGGGGCAGGGGCTTCACTCTCTGTAAGTTGAAGTGCGGTTATGGCACTGCTAAGGCGGTTACGGACGGTGGGATAAGAGAGTCCCAACTCCTTTTCCACTTTGCTGATGTTGCCTTCACAGCGTAGGAAGGTCTCGATAAAGGTGAGATGCTCTGGCGCAAGACGGCAGAAGCGGCAACCTTCAAACTGGCTCTGAATGTGGGTGTTGCAGTGAGAGCAAGAGAGTTCCGAAATCGTGAGGGTTCCCTCGCACACAGGGCAACGGGTGAGTACTTTCGCCATGTTGTTTCTCCTTCCTAATCATAATACGTTTGAAATTTGAAAAAGTCAACATTATTTTGGA
>OMJJ01000117.1 GCA_900299305.1 bacterium
CCCCTCTTTGGGCTTTACAGCGACCAGTTTTCCATCACGTTGTACCCGAAACTGCTCTCCACGCCACTCCAAGCCGTTCCCCATAAAACTGAGTACAAACAGCGTAAAACTAAGTAGGTCGCTAATGGGAAGCAGATACAGGTAGCGCAGAGGGTTGGAGTCGCGTGTCCAGTGGGAGATAATAGCGGTAGTAAGGAATCGAAAAAGAAGCACCGCCCCCCATATCTTCCAGCCAAGCAGAGAGAATCCCGAAGTCAGCAAAAACAGGGTAGCGAGGGCAAAGCCATGCGTTACAAAAGAGCCTGCATACCCCCCCGGACGACAGTAGCGCAACGTTCTTGCCCACCGTAACCGCCGCGCCCACATATCCGAAAACTTAATTTCTCCTAGCGTACTCTGCACCACATAGTGCGACAAAACTGCCTCTTTACCACGCTTTCGCACCCCACTCCCCAAAAAGAAGTCATCGGCGAGATGGTCTTGCATTGTCTCAAAGCCCCCCAACTCCGCAAGAGTCTCTTTGGAGAGGACAATCGTAGAGCCGAACGCAAAGCCCACCTTTTCTAACAATCGACTGGTGAGTGCGCTCGGAATGAAATCTGCGCCAATACCCAGTGCCTCCCACACCGAAGCGAGGCTTTTGGGGTACGCCCCCTGATACGGGCAAGTAACAAGGCTTGCCCCGTTCTGCAAGGGCGCAACCACATTACGAAGATAGTCGGGTTGTACCCGCATATCGCTATCGCAAAGCACCAGAATCTCGTGTTTGGCGTAGGGAAGCATCTGTGCGAGGTTGCACACTTTGCGATTGAAGCCCTGTAGAGTCACCTCTCCCGTAACTACTTGGATGTCGATATGGGGGAATTCATCTTTTAGTTTTCGGGCGAGTTCTAGTGCAGGGTCGTCTACGCTCCACGTCCCGAATACAATTTGTAAGGAGCCAGTGGGGTAGTCTTGCTTACAAAAACTGACAAAGTTGGAGTACGCCTCGGCATCCACGCCACGCAGAGGCTTTAGCACCGTAACGCCCGGTGTATAGTTGGGGTCGATGGGGCATTGGGTACGCCGCCAGTCCCACACCGCTATCATAGCGATAAGCGTGTAGGCGACATAAGCGGCAAGGCTCAAACCAAGTAAGATAGTAAGAGGTGTCATGGTTTTGAGAGGGGCTGTTTGTCGCCTAAGCCTACAACGACCACGCCAAGCGTGATGATAATAGCCCCCATCCAGCGTACTGAAGTTACGGTCTCTCCCAAAAAGTATTTGGCGAGGAGTGCGCCCAACAGATAGGAAAGCCCCGAAAGCGGAAGCACAAAACTGAGGTCTGCCCACTTTAGCGCGAGCATATAGAGACCAAAATAGCTCGCCATCAGTGCCGTGCCACCGACTACCGAAGGGTTCAGCACACCGCGCACCTGAACCAGCCATCCCCCCGATACCTGATTGGTGAGTTTCATTCCCTTAGAGAGTAGTGCCTCCCCAAGCGAGACCGCCAACACCGCGAAAAACATCACCACTATTACACGCAGTTTATCTGAGGACACCTCGTTGCATCTCCTAAAGCCGATTTCTGTTGCCGTCGCCTATCTATCTGTAGGTTTTATTAGTTTAGTAGTAGAAGATACCCGATTTTTGCGCTTTTTTTGCTACACTACAAGGTAAGAAATTGGGGTAGGAGAACAGGCGTTAGTGAAACGAATTGTTATATTGGGCTCAACGGGTTCCATAGGCACACAGGCACTCGATATTATCGAACGGCTTTCCGAGCGTTTTGAGGTGGTGGGTCTTGCGGGTAACGCAAATGTGGAGCTTCTTGCAAAACAGGCGAACCAATTCCGCGTAAAACACGTATCCATTGGTACAGAGAACCTTGTACCCGATTTAAAGACACGAGTGGGGAACACAAGCATCTATTTCGGAGTCGAAGGGATGTGCCAACTCGCAACCCTACCCGATGTAGACCTCGTGGTGGTTGCCGTTGCCGGTGCGATAGGGATTGCCCCTACCCACGCGGCTTTGGAGGCAGGGAAAGACATCGCATTGGCGAGTAAAGAGGTGCTGGTTGCGGCAGGTGAGACCACCATGCGCCTCGCCAAAGAGAAGCAGTGCGCTATTCTTCCGATAGATAGCGAACACTCGGCGATATTCCAGTGCTTGCAAGGCGCACCCGATAAGAGCATAGAGAGGGTTCTACTTACGGCTTCCGGTGGTCCCTTCCGCACCGTACCCAAAGAGGCACTAGAGAGCGTAACCCCAGAGCAGGCACTCAAGCACCCTACGTGGAATATGGGGGGGCTTGTTACGATAAACTCGGCGACGCTGATGAACAAAGCACTAGAGACCATCGAAGCGAAGTGGCTATTTGATGTAGAGATAGAGGATGTGGAGGTCGTGGTGCATCCGCAGTCCATCATTCACTCGATGGTGCGCTTCCATGATGGCTCTACCCTCGCGCAGTTGGGGCTGCCCGATATGCGCCTACCGATTCAGTACACACTGGTATACCCTGAGCGGGTACAGACCAATCTGCCGAGAATGGAACTAAAGGACTACGCCAACCTAACTTTCGATGCCCCCGACGAATCGAAATTTCCAGCGTTACGTTTAGCGCGTTCCGCCGTCCATCAAGGGGGAACGCTTCCTGCCGTTATGAACGCCGCCAATGAAGAGGCTGTCGCGCTGTTTCTAAACCGCAAAATAGGGTATCTGGACATTACTCGGCAAATAGAGCGCGTTATGGAACTCC
>OMJJ01000118.1 GCA_900299305.1 bacterium
AAGCCATCATTGCACCAGAGCGCACTCCAATCTGCCCCGCGTCTAGTCCGGGCCAGCCATGTAGCGCAAGAATCGACTCCACACCCTCCAACGCCCCCCCTGCTACCATTCGAGTCGCGCCGCCCACCGTCTCCTCTGCCGGCTGAAACACAAAGCGCACCGTTCCCGGTATCTGTTCCCGCAGTTTCGAGAGTACCGCCGCCGTACCCAAGAGGGTAGAGGTGTGTCCGTCGTGTCCGCAAGCGTGCATTACTCCCGGCACACAAGAGCGGTAGGGTACATCGTTCTCCTCCTGAATGGGAAGCGCGTCCATATCTGCCCGTATCGCAACGGTTCGCCCCTGAGATTGGGGGGCAGTACCCCGTAGATTCGCGATAACGCCGTACCCTCCGACTCCGCTCTCTATCTCTTCTATACCAAACGAGCGTAACATCTCGACCACATAGGCGGAGGTGTTTTTCTCGTTATCGCTCACTTCGGGGTTGCGGTGCAGATGATGACGAATCGCGACGATTTCGGGCAAAACCGTCGTTATAGCGGACTGAATCTCTTTGCGGTGGTGTGTGGACATAGGATTCCCTTCCTGCGAATCTTGACTCTTTTACTCTTTTTGGTAAACTTCTTTCGGAGAAACTGCGTACAATAGAATCGAGTTACTAGAAACTATTATCGCATATTTCACACCCCATACAAGGAGATTTTCCCCATGCAGTACACCAATTTAGGGCGCACCGCCCTAAAAGTGAGTCGCTTGTGTCTTGGCACGATGAATTTCGGTCCGCTTACCCCCGAAGCAGAGAGTTACGAGGTAATGGACAAAGCCCTCGACCTGGGTATCAACTTCTTCGATACCGCGAACGTGTACGGATGGAAAAAAGGCGAGGGCATTACCGAACAGATTATCGGGAGATGGTGGGCACAAGGCGGAGGTCGGCGCGAAAAAGTAGTTATCGCAACCAAGGCATACGGCGATATGGGCGACTGGCCCAACACCTCTCGCCTCTCGAAACTACACCTAAGACGCGCCCTCGATGCCAGCCTTAGCCGCCTACAGACCGACTATGTAGACCTGTACCAGTTCCATCATGTATGGCGCGAAGCGAGTTGGGAGGAGATTTGGGAGTTCTGCGAGTGGGCGCACCAGCAGGGCAAGGTTCTCTACTTCGGCTCGTCGAACTTCGCGGGTTGGCACATCGCACAGGCAAATGAAGCCGCGAAACGCCGCAACTTCTTAGGTCTTGTCTCTGAGCAGAGTATCTACCACCTGCTACGCCGCCAAATCGAACTAGAGGTCATTCCTGCCTGTGCCAGTTATGGGGTAGGGGTTATCCCTTGGAGTCCTTTAGGCGGTGGGCTACTCGGCGGAGTGTTACAGAAAATCAGTGAGGGAAGACGGGCAGGTGAGCATATCCAAAAGGAGATAGAGCGTCGTCGCCCACAACTGGAGGCATGGGAGGCGTACTGCGCCGAGCTAGGCGAGAAGCCCGCCGACTTAGCACTGGCGTGGATGCTAAACAATCCCGTTATCACTGCCCCGATTATCGGACCGCGTACCCAAGACCAACTAGAGGGTTCACTTCGCGCCCTAGAGATAAAAGTTACCGACGAAGTGACCGCCAAACTAAACGAGATATTCCCCGGTCACAAAACCGCTCCCGAAGACTACGCTTGGTAGGCATATTGTCGGGTAATCGCATCACTCTTAGGTGTTGCGTACTGGCAGGTGGTAGCCCTCATCACCAACCTCTTCTCCCAAGTTTGGGCGAAGAGGCGAATGCACGATATAGGAAGCAACTAACTTTGTGTACAGGTTTACCTTGTTCGTAACGAGAATACCTTCCTATCTGTTCCTTCCCTCAGAATTGGGGGAAGGATGTCCTGCAAGGACAGGATGAGGGCTAACCCGCTGACTATGGCGTGATGTGTGAGTAGCCCTCTAATCTTCACTATACAGCAAAACTCTGTCTTCGGGTTAATCCACAAAACAGAACTCGTTGGTCATCATCAGGAGTTGGAGGTATTTCTCCCAGCGCGAAAAACTCTGCTGTCTGTCTGGACCACCAAAGTCGCTCTGTGCCGACCATGAGAGTAGGTGGTCATTGGCGACGGTCTTTGCGCCTCTCCCTGCCATCTGTTTTATGGTGGGCGACCACTGGAACGCATCGAAATCTTGTGAGGCTTTACAGTCCACCACAAAATCGAGACTATCCCCCTTCTTCACCTCAATATCCTGAATGTTGGTATCTGTGCGCCCCGCATGAACGCTCCAGTCGGCTATTTTCCCCAGACGGCTAGAGAGTATCGCGCCGTGTACCCCGTCTCCCTGCTTGTTGGGATGGATAAGCGTTCCCATCACCTGCACCGTGCCGTTGATAGGCGATACCCACCGACGAATGACCGCGTGTTGGAGGTCGGTACCGGGATGTCCCCCCTCTTTGTTCAGCATGAGGAACGAGAGTTTACTATCGGGGAAGGTGGCACTGCCTTGCCATGCGCTTCCTGTCCAGTGGGCGAAGTGGGTAAAGTTCTCTACTCTCTGCCCATCTGCCGTAACGTTGCCGTACCCGTACAACCAAATAGGAGAGTTGGCAACGGCAGATTTGCTGATAAACTGCACGGCAAGT
>OMJJ01000119.1 GCA_900299305.1 bacterium
CCGTGTCGTGGTTGCAACCAACACCGCCTCACGCGATGGGCGATTTATCGACTCCATTGGCTACTACAACCCGCTTACCGAACCCCCTACCGTAAACATCGACGAGGAAAAAGCCCTGAAATGGCTAGGAAACGGCGCACAGCCAACGGAAGTTACCCGCGCCCTGCTTAAAAAGCAGGGGATATACGGGCGTTTTACAGAGGCAAAAGCCGCCGCGAAAGCCGCTAAAAACGCCGAATAAGACTCCCCTTAATCTCAACCAAAATTAAGGAGTCATGCAGGTGCAACAACTGATAGAGTACCTTGTTAAAGAGCTGGTGGATGAACCCGATTCCGTTAGCATTACCGAAATCCCGCAAGAGGACGCTACCACGTATGAAGTGCGTGTAGCCCCAAGCGACTTGGGTAAAGTTATCGGAAAGCAAGGGCGCATTGCCAACGTCCTTCGTACCGTTGCGAAAGCGGCGGCAATGAAGCAGAAACGTAAAATCTACGTCGAAATCATCGCCTAGTTTTACGTAACGCAAAAGTACCCCAAGAGTGCCGCCTCCTGCTATCCTCCTGCCCAACAAAAGGGTGTTTAAGGGTATCTAAGGATGTCGCATCCCGAATGGAACTTGACCATCGGCGAGATTGTCGCCCCTTTTAGCCGCTTCGGAGAGGTAAAGGTTCGTATCGAAACCGACTTCCCCGAACGGTTTGAAGACCTAAAGACGGTCTGTATTCGTGCCACAGACGGCAGTGCCAAACTCATGCAGATAGAGCGGGTACGCTTCCATAAGGGGCAGGTACTGCTCCATCTGCGTGGTGTCTCCTCTATCGACGAAGCAGATGAGTTGCGTGGCTCACTGGTGCAGGTACGCCGCACCGATGCCGTTACGCTATCCAAAGACGAGTACTTTGTTCACGACCTTGTGGGCTGTACCGTAGTACAGGAGAACGGCGAAGCGTTGGGAACGCTCACCTCGGTTATGCGCGGCTCTGCAAACGATGTCTATGTAGTAGGGCAAGGCAAAAATGAGATACTACTTCCCGCTGTAAAGCAGGTAGTACGCTCGGTAGACATTGCAAAGCGGCAGATTGTGGTAACACTGATTCCGGGGCTACTACCGGGAACCGCAGAAACGGCGTAAGGCACGATGCGGATAGATATTGTAACGACCCTACCCGAAATGGTTACGCCCACCCTAGAGACCAGTATTCTCAAACGGGCAACAGAGCGCGGCTTGATGGAGTTTCGGGTCGTTAATCTGCGAGACTATACGCACGATAAACACCGTACCACCGACGACACACCCTACGGTGGTGGGGGCGGTATGGTGATGAAGATAGAGCCTATCGCCGCCGCACTGGAAGACCTTGCGGGAAGTGATACCGCTCCCAAACCCAGAGTAGTGCTAACCGACCCACGTGGACAACGCTGGAACCAAGCACTGGCACGAGAGTGGGCGCAAGAGGCGCACATCATTCTGCTCTGCGGACACTACGAAGGTGTGGATGACCGAGTGCGTCAACACCTCGTCACCGACGAAATTTCGATAGGGGACTTTATCCTAACGGGGGGAGAACTCCCCGCCCTGATAATCGCGGATTCGCTCACGCGCCTTCAAACGGGTGCACTGGGCGATAGCGAAGCCCCCGACAAAGATACTTTTAGTAACGATTTGCTAGAGTATCCGCACTATACGCGCCCCCGCGACTTTCGGGGTTGGTGTGTGCCGGATATTCTGTTGAGTGGCAACCATGCCCTCATCGAAAAGTGGCGACGCTGGAACCAACTGCGAGCGACACAAGAACGAAGACCTGACCTCTTCGCCAAACTCGAACTATCGGCGAAAGACAAGGTACTGCTGGAATCGGAGGAGCCAAAGGCTCCTGTGGAATCATGACCCTTCCGCGCCCCTTTAAGGCGCAAACAGAGATACGAGGAGAACTATGGCACTCGGAAAGAATGTTATTGCAGAGATTGAAAGAGAAGAGATGGTGCGCTCTCGCGACATCTGGGTAAACAACGAGAACCGCCGCCGCGAAACAGAGGCAAAAGAGAAAAAGCGCAAAGAGTGGGAAACGGTCTCCCTAGAGAACCGCGCCTCCCTTCCTAAGTTCCGCGAAGGAGACACCGTGCGCGTCCATGCCAAAGTGGTAGAGGGCGACAAAGAGCGCGTACAGGTCTTTGAAGGTGTAGTTATCGCCACCAACAACAGCCTGAACCGCGAATCGTTCACGGTACGCAAAATCTCCCATGCCGCGGTAGGCGTAGAGAAATCCTTCCTACTCCACTCACCGCGCATTGAGAAAATCGAAGTGTCCCGCTACGGAAAAGTACGCCGCGCCAAACTCTACTACCTCCGCGCCAAAATCGGCAAGTCGGCACGTATCAAAGAGGACAGGCATCCTACTCGCTAGGTATTTGCCCTGTGCGTCTTACCTAACACCTACTTTTGCACCCTCTCCTAACTCTTTAGGAGAGGGATTTTGTGCAACTATGGGAACCATATAGATAGGCAGACGGAAAGGTGATGCGAGAGCCTTTCCTGCGTCGCTTGCCAAATGGCTTACCGTATCATCAGTTTCATTTTCAAGTAGTACGGTTATGGGAAGTTCCGGTAGAAGAGTTTCTTGAAGGCGGTTTGGGTACTCTCCCTCTTGCACCGTTGTGTCGTGTATCTAAGAGGGAACTCCCGTCTGTTATTCGGCGTATGGAAGAGCGTATTGGGCAGGAGAGCATCGATGCTGAGCGTACATGGATAGCGACCTATGTACTGATGGGATTACGATACGATTCGGCGTTTATCGAGCAGTTGCTGAGAGGAGTACAGACGATGGAAGAGTCAGTGACTTATCAAGCCATTATCCGAAAGGGAGAGGCGAGAGGAAGAGTAGAAGGAAGAGTGGAAGGGGAGTTAAACCTCCTGCTGTTGTTAGGTCGTAACCGTTTTGGTGAGCCGACTAAGCGAACTCTCTCTAAGCTCCAGTCCATTACCTCAACAGAGCGGCTAGAGCGATTGGCGATACGGATGCTTACCGCAGAGAGTTGGAAAGAACTCCTCGCCGATACCTACCCCGACTAACCCCAAAACCTATTTTTATCTACTAGGAGAGTAAAGCACAATGGACTATCTCGCGCAGTTATCAACCCCTTCGGCTACAGAGGCTCCCCCTACGGAGGTTCTGGCAAACCTGAGCATCGGAACCATCGGGTTGATAGTACTTATTCTCTCTGTGATGCGCTTTGGGCTACTCAAGCCCACCGCCCCCTCCAAACTCAATGGGATGATGCGAGGGGCGGCAGAGGTCTGTGAATCGATTTTGGTTGCGTTTGCCCTTGTGTTTATGCTCATTCGCCCCTTTCTCTTTCAGGCATACTACATCCCCTCCCCCTCCATGGAGACCACACTACTCGGTCATAATGCAGGAGAAAATGGCTACACCGATTCCGCCAGCGACCATATCTTCGCAAACAAACTTATCTACCGCTATAGCGACCCAGAGTACAAAGATATAGTGGTGTTTCGCGCCCCCAAAGAGGCAGACAAGGAGTCGATTTCGCTTGGCAAGCCCCCCAAAGAGAACAACCTTATCAAGCGCGTAATAGGTAAACCCGGAGACACCATTCAGGTAAAAGATGTAGAGACCGTTATCAATGGTGAGCATACTCTACAGGCAAAGGTGTTTCGGAACGGAAAAGCACTCGATGAGCCCTATATCCGTGAGCCGATGACGGCATTTCAGCATACCGATTTCGCTACCGAAGCCCCCCTGAAACTCGGTGCGAACGAGTACTTTATGATGGGGGATAACCGCAATATGAGTAGTGACAGCCGCTACTGGGGAGTAGTGACCCGTGACCGTATTATTGCAAAAGCCAGTATAATTTTTATGCCCTTCCAGCGATTTGGACGGCTACACTAACCTACCTTATAGAAGCAGAGTGAGAACGTTGTTATGAATTTTTTTGCACAACAGGCTACCAGTCCCATGTATGAAGTTCCCCCCACCGAAGTTTTGGCGAACATGAGCCTCGGCACAATAGGATTTATTGCGCTGATTCTTTCGTTGGTGCGTTTTGCTTTGCTAAACCCGTTCTCTAAGCGTCCCGCAACGGGCATGGCACGAGGTATCGCCGAGTTCGCAGAATCGATTCTGGTGGCATTGGTACTCGTCTTCTTGCTCATTCGTCCCTTTCTCTTGCAGGCGTTCTTTATCCCCTCTCAGTCGATGGAGAACACCCTTTTGGGGCATACGGCGGGCAAAGATGGCTACACCGATACCGTCAACGACCACATTTTCGTTAATAAACTGGTCTTCCGCTATAGCGACCCCCAACACCAAGATATTATCGTGTTCCGCGCCCCCAAAGAGGCAGACCACGAGTCGAAGCGGCAGGGGCTTCCGCAGGTGGAAAACGTACTCATTAAGCGCGTGATAGGAACCCCCGGTGATACCCTTCAGGTCAAAGAGGTGGAGACTACCGAGGGCGGCGAGAAGCGACTGGTAAAAGCGGTGTTCCGCAATGGCGAGCAACTGAAAGAGCCGTACATAAAAGAGTCGATGGACGCGCTCACCCCGAATCCGTTTGCAGGTACGCCCCTGAAACTCGGTGCAAACGAGTACTTTGTGATGGGAGATAACCGCAACAACAGCAACGATAGCCGCTTCTGGGGAGTAGTTACCCGTGACCGCGTAATAGGCAAAGCCGCTTTTATCTTTATGCCCTTCAACCGTATGGGCAGAATAAGGTAGCCCCTCTATGAACTGGTGGCATGAGGAAGAACTTGTCTGGGCAGAGGGGTATACCTGTGCGGTAGGCATAGATGAGGCGGGGAGAGGGGCGTTGGCGGGTCCGGTTGTTGCCGCGTGTGTGGTGCTTCCGTACCGCTTTGCTCCTAGCGGTATCAACGACTCTAAGCAACTCTCTGCTAGTCAGCGTGAAGAGCTCTTTACGGCAATTACGAAGGTAGCACGTGGTATCGGGGTGGGTGTGGTGGATGTTGCGACGATTGAAGCGGTAAACATCCTTCGGGCAACACATATCGCCATGCGTCTCGCCGTACAAAACCTCCCCGCAGGACTCCAGCCCGACATCGCCCTGATTGATGGTCGCCCCGTGAAAGATTTTTCCCTCCCGCAAGTGGCACTGGTAAAAGGTGACGAGCGTTGCATCTCCATCGCCGCCGCCTCTATTATCGCAAAGGTCTCCCGCGATAGAATCATGACCGAACTCGATAGCGAGTACCCCGGCTATGGCTTCGCGGTACATAAGGGCTACGGCGTTCCCCTGCACCTCCGTGCCCTAAAAGAGCAAGGGGTATCCCCTATACACCGTCGTACTTTTCGCCCCGTGTTAGAGGCAAGTGGCGGCGTGATAAGTTTAGAAGACAAGAGAGAAAAAAGGTCTCATGCCCGTTCAAACACTGGGACAACTCGGCGAAACCCTCGCCAAAAACTACCTTGAAACACACAAACTACAGATTATTAGTACAAACTATCACTCTCCTTATGGCGAAATAGACATTATCGCAAAAGAGGGGGAGTGTTTTGTGTTTGTAGAGGTGAAAGCACGCAGTAACGTAAAGCGCGGAACTCCCTTAGAGGCGGTAACGCCCCGCAAACGGGAGCGTATTCTGCTAACCGCGCAACACTGGCTTAGTACGCACCTTATGGGGAAAGAGGAGCCGCACCTCCGCTTTGATGTGCTTAGTATCGTCATGGGAAGCGACGGGCTATCTACCATTACGCACCACAAAAGCATCTTTGGAGAAGACACACTGTAGCCTGTGGTAAAATACAAAAAATATAAAGCGAAACAGGAGGGCTTGGAACATTGAACCTACCCCAAGAGATTGCAGAGGCTTGCGCCCCACTATTCGAGGCGTTGCCCTTAGAGAGAGCGATGGGAGAACTACTCGGCAGCCACCCCAAACAGACCGCTCTGGTAGAGAAGGTTTTGGCGAACCCCGTGCTATCAAATCGCCCCGAACTCTGCTCTGCCCTATGGCTCTATGTAGACGATTTAGAGCGAAGCCACACCATTAGCCAAAGCATAGATGGGGCAACCGGCTCCTATTGGCATGGGATTATGCACCGCAGAGAGGGCGATTTTGGGAATAGCCGTTACTGGCATCGCCGAGCCACAGGACACCCCTTACTTGTGGGGCAACCGGAGGGTTTAGTAGGTGAGGTGGAGCGGGTTCGAGGCAAAAATCCTGCCGAACTGGTAGAAAAACAGAGGCAGGAGTGGCTTGCTTTGTTTGAGTGGTGCGCGAATACACCCTAACCTTTGTATCTCTCCCTAAAACCGTACCTGTATGTTTTTCTAGGTTTTTTTATTTTACCTTGTGAAAGTACGGGGGTAGTATGGAATAACCCTCTTGATAACCTAAGCACCTTTTATCCAAATGGGTGCAATGTAGAGAGGTCAGACAGCGATGTACGAAGCAGATATATACGTTGCTTCGGAACTCGTCACACTAACAAGGCGGGAACTAGAGATACTTACCCTAGTAATTGAAGGGCACGCCAGTAAAGAGGTGGCTGATATACTTTTTATCAGTAAGCGCACCGTAGATTTCCATCTGGATAATGTCTATGGCAAACTAAAAGTAAAGAACAAAATGCAGGCACTTCAAAAAGCAACAAAACTAGGCTTGATAGATCGAGCCGCCTAATTAGTGTGACATTAGGCTCGAAGCCAAGTACAAGAGAGCAGGGAACGCCTTCCAAAGGTTGTTCCCTGCTCTACTGTTTGCTGTCTTTCCGAATCGGATTCAAGAGAGGTTCTTTGCCACATCAAGTGATGTAATACCCATACGTGTTGCGTTGGGAGAGGGCTTTGTGATGTAGTTATCACCCCACAAAAAGTAGTAAGCAGTTGCTATTTCCCTACTTCATGGAAGTGACTCACACGGTTTCTCCCTCCCTTCTTCGAGCGATACAGAGCTTTGTCCGCCTCGTTTACCAACTCGGCAGTGGAACGGCTTCCCGCTCGCAAGGTAGAGACCCCCAAACTAATCGTTATCTGGCGGTACTCTATAGGGAGAGCCTCTACCGCCGTCCGAATACGTTCTGCAACCACTATTGCCCCCTCTTTATCCGTTTGGGGGAGCACGGCGACAAACTCTTCGCCCCCGTATCGGGCAACGAAATCGGTGCCTCTTGCCGCTCTTTTTAGGGTAGAAGCGACCTGCTTTAATACCTCGTCCCCTGCCGGATGACCGAAATTGTCGTTGAACTCCTTAAACTTATCTACATCCAGCAACAAACCTGAGAGCGGCGCACCAGAACGCTTTGCCCCCATAAACTCTTCTGCCAACCGCTCTTGAAACGAACGGTGATTGTTTAGCCCAGTCAAGCCATCCGTTATCGCCATAACCTCCAACTGCTGGTTGACCTGTAGCAACTCCATCGCCTGTATCTCTATCTCTACCCGTGCTTCGTTCACGGCAAGAAAGTGCTGTTGTACCTGCTCTTCCATACGGCGGCGGTCAGTAATATCGGCGAAAGTGACCAAAACCCCGTTAGGCTTAGATTGCTCTGAACTGGAAAGAGGACTTGCATTCACGCTTATCCATGTTGTGTTGCCGTTTGGATGCACCACTCCCATAACAACATTATGCTGTGCCTTCCCTTGTGAACGAGCCACAGAGATAGGATAGTCGTCATCCTCCCACTTAGTTCCATCTTCGTGAATAACACTCCAGCCTGGGTCTACAAGAGAGGGATTTGCTATCTGATCCTGTGTTAAGCCTAGTATCTGTTCAGCGCGTTGATTACAAACGACGACTTCTTCCTTCGCGTTATAGAGTACAAAACCCTCCTGCATCACATCTATCGCAATGCGGAACCGCTCTTCGCTCTCTGCTAACGCCGAGACCACACGTATATAGTCTCTAAGCGACTCCTCTTGCAAATCCGAGAGGCGGTGGATTTCCAACTGTGCCGCCGCCTCTCGCCCCAAAACTTTAAGCATCTCTAGTTGCATGGTGGAGAGGTTGCGGGGTTTGTTGTCAATGACACAGAGGCTTCCTAGTGGGTATCCCTCTGAGGAGAGTAGTGGTATGCCCGCATAGAAGCGAATGTTCGGTTCACCTGTCACCAGAGGGTTTTGAGCGAATCTCTCATCTTCTAGTGCATCCGGAACAACAAGCGTGTCTGTTTGTAGAATAGCATGAGCGCAGAAAGAGTGGTCTCGGTGGGTCTCGGTAGCCTCTAGCCCTACTCGTGACTTAAACCACTGTCTCGATTCATCTACAAGGCTAATAAGGGCAATAGGGGTTTCGCAAAACAGGGAAGCCAAACGAGTGATAGTGTCAAAGGCTTCTTCGGGTTGGGTGTCTAGGATGTGGTACTCTTGGAGCGCAGTCAGACGCTCGGCTTCATGGCGGGGTAGCGGTGCAGGCATAATCATCCTTGATAACGAAGTGCGTATTTTAAGGGGTAGCGTTCTATCAGGAGTAGGCTATCCCGTACAAACATTAGCATAAACAAACATCATCATAGCACAAAATTTTTGTAAAATCGGTATGGAGCAGGAAAACTGGTATGTGGGAGGTAACTAAGTAAGGTAGAGAGTAGGATAGGAGAGAGATGTGTCTGAAACTACCGAAGAGAGCAGAAAACTGCCGCGCCTACGCACTATACAGGGGCTACGCTGTGAACAGTGCGGTAGCCCAGAGGTTGCTCCTTTGCCTACCTTTTCGGTGGGTAGCGGAACCGCCTCTCGTACCTTTGCGGCGGATGTGATTTGTAAGCGGTGTAGGCATATCGCCCTACCTATTTTAGAGACCAAAAGAGAGGCACAAAAATGAGATTTCAATGGATGTTAGGCGCGGCAGCCGTTGCCTTGCTAGGTAGCCCCGTGCTTGCCCAAGACAAGCCCGGCGGGCAGGTAGCAGAGAGTTTTGAGAGGGAGATAAAGAAAACGGTTAAAGGAGATTTTCTTATCGCTCTGCCCAAAGACTACGAGAAAGAGGCTACCAAAAAGTTTCCGCTACTTATCTTTTTACATGGCGCGGGGGAGCGCGGTAGCGACTTAGAGATGGTGAAGAAGCACGGACCTCCCAAACTGATTACGGCGGGTAAGGAGTTACCTTTTATTGTAGTTTCGCCCCAATGCCCGACAAACGAGCGGTGGTCGGTGGATGTGCTAAACGGGATGTATAAGCACGTTACCAAAAAGTACCGCGTAGACAAAGAGCGGGTCTACCTAACGGGGCTGAGTATGGGTGGGTTTGGAACGTGGGAGTGGGCAATAGATTCGCCCGGTAAGTTTGCCGCTATCGCTCCTATCTGTGGCGGCGGCGACCCCAAAAAAGTAGCCGCTCTCAAAGAGATGCCAGTATGGGTGTTTCATGGCGGTAAAGACCCCGTTGTACCCATCAAACTAAGCCAAGATATGGTAGATGCACTCAAGGCGATAGGTAGCGAAGTAAAATTCACTATCTACCCAGAGGCGGGGCATGACTCTTGGACGGAGACCTACGATAACCCAGAACTGTTTAAGTGGTTCCTCCAGTATACGCGCAAGGCAAAAGAGAAGGATAAGGGCGAGTAGTGAATGCCCTCCAAGTTTGTATTTTCTGTTTAGGAAAGGGTCTGTATCTATGTCTGTTTACGGCTTAAAGCGGCTGACCAGAACGCTGTTTTTGCAGGGGTTATTCGCGCTTCTGCTTACTCTCCCCGCGCTTGTTTGGGCGCAAGAGGCTCCCTATAAGGTCTCGGAGCACTACTCCAAGTTCGAGGCGTACATCCCCATGAGGGATGGAGTACGCCTCTATACGGTGGTATTTGTTCCCAAAGCGCGTTCCGAAAAGCCTTACCCTATTATGCTCATGCGAACCTGCTATAGTGTTCCTTATGGCGCGAACAACTATCCCGCTCGCTTAGGTCCTTCACGGCAACTGATGGAGTCGGGATGTATTTTTGCGATGCAGGATGTACGAGGCAAGTTTATGTCGGAAGGCGAGTGGGTGGAGATACGCCCTCTTCAGAAAAAATACACCCGCAAACAGGACATAGACGAGACTACAGATACCTACGATACGGTGGACTGGCTGGTGAAATCGGTTCCCAATAACAACGGGCGGGTAGGAATGTGGGGTATCTCTTATCCCGGTTTCTATGCCGCCATGGGGGCTATCAACGCGCACCCTGCGGTAGTAGCCGTATCGCCTCAAGCACCTGTCTCCGAGTGGTTTATGGGCGACGACCCACACCGCAACGGGGCTTTTATGCTCCTCGATGTCTTCTTCTTTTATGGGGGAACGGGGCGTGTGCGCCCAAGACCGAGTATGGGAATGGAAGGTGTACCGCTGGATACCAAAGGCTACACCGACTCCTATCGGTTCTTTTTAGATATGGGTGCACTGCCTAATATCGACAAAAAGCAGTATAAGGGGCAGATACCCTTCTGGAACGACCTCATGGCGCACGGCACTTACGACTCGTGGTGGAAAGATAGAAGCGTTCCCCCACGTATGAAGAATATCAAACCTGCGTTACTAGTAGTGGGAGGGTGGTTCGATGCAGAGGATATGTACGGCGCGTTGAACCTCTATCAAGCCACCGAACAGCAGAACCCTACCGTTCAAAATAACCTTGTGATGGGACCTTGGACGCATGGCGGTTGGTCGAACGGAGACTTCGCCTCTTTTGGTGACATCGACTTCGGCTCGAAAACAGGGCAGTACTACCGTGACAACATCCTAACCCCCTTCTTTATGTACCACTTGAAGGGAGAGGGAACCCTAAACTTGGCAGAGGCTACCTGCTTTATGACGGGCGCGAACGAGTGGAAAAGCTATCCCGCTTGGCCCCCAAAAACGGCAATCGAAAAGAGCCTCTACTTGCAATCGGGAAAAGCGTTAGGATGGTCTGCCCCAACTCAAGAGGATACCTTTACTGAGTATGTAAGCGACCCGGCAAATCCCCCCCCCTATTCTGCCTCCGCCATGAAGCAGATGGGGCGCGATTCTCGTTACCTTATTGAAGACCAACGCTTCGCAAGTGAGCGTTCGGATGTGATAACCTTCCAAACAGATCCGCTACAAGAGGACGTAACGGGGGTAGGTAGGCTCTTCGCCGACCTGTTTGTAAGCACCACCGGAACCGATAGCGACTTTGTGGTCAAACTGATAGATGTGTTTCCCGATGATTCCCCCGATTTCAAGGGTAAAAAGATGGGCGGCTATCAGATGCTGGTGCGCGGCAATATCCTGCGTGCCAAGTTCCGCCAGAGTTTTGAGAAGCCCGTTGCGTTCAAACCGGGAGAGGTGACTCCCGTCTCGTTTGAACTTCAAGACATCTGCCACCGTTTCAAAAAGGGACACCGCATTATGGTACAGGTTCAGAGTAGTTGGTTTCCGCTGGTAGATAGGAACCCACAGAAGTTTGTAGACATCTATCACGCACAAGATTCGGACTTCCAAAAAGCGACCAACCGCATCTACCACAGTGCAAAATATCCTTCCAAAATTCGGTTTAGCGTGGAGTAAGCGAAATGGAGAGTATCAAACGTACAGGCGCGAAGGCGCGTTATGAAGAGGATGGCTTCTTGGTGGTTCCAGAGGTCATCTTCCCAAACGAACTGGTGGAAAACGCCGTTTTGGGTATGGATGCGATACGGCGCGGAGAGTACGATACCGGAGTACCCCCGCGCCCCTCCCCATGGAAGCCGGGAGACGACCCCAACCTGCTTTGCAAAATAGAACAGCCTCAGTTTGCAAGCCACGCCATTCGGGAGTTGCTAAACTACCCCGCGTTGGGAGAGTGGGCATCGGCGATTACGGGGGCTACGGGAGTACAAGCGTGGTGGATACAACTGCTCTATAAGCCTTCTGCCCCCGAAGGGGTTACACTAAAGACCAATGTGGGTTGGCATCAGGATAGGTACTACTGGGGGATTTGGGAGGAGGATAGCGAACTCCTTACGGCGTGGATTGCGCTTTCGGAGGTGGAAGAGGACTGTGGGCCCATGCACTTTGTGCGCGGCTCACACCAGTGGGGCTTTCGCAATGAAGGAGACTTCTTCGAGCAGAACTTGGAGGGGCAGAAGCACGGTATTTCGGTTCCGGAGGGGGCGAACTGGGAAGAGGTCTCTGGTGCGATTCCGAAAGGTGGCGTAACGTTTCATCACAAGCTCACCTTTCACGGCTCTCAAGCCAATGTCTCTGGTAGACCGCGCCGCAGTTTGGCAGTACACCTAAGAACGCAGAACTCGCGCCCTGTTGAGAATCGGCGGGAGGGATTGACGGAGTTTATCGACGATACAACCCTCTGCCCTGTTATCTATGGGAAGATGTAACTTGTCTTCACCAAAAAGGAGTGTTTTGGTTATGAAACGAAGTAGAAAAATAGGGCTGATAGCCCTCGTGTTGGTGTTATGCACGGGAGTAGTGGCTTCGGCGCAGTTGGGTTCTCTGTTCAAGGGGGGCGGTATCGCGTTTATCGTCTCGAAGTTTGGCAAAGACATCAACAAAGCCATTAACCGCCTTACGAAAACAGAAGACAAAACGGATACTTATGCCACAAAAGTAGTTCCTATTATCTCGGTGGGTAACGGGAAAGAGGCGGGTGCGTGTCAGATTATGGGGGCACCGGAAGCGGTGGAGAAGGTGGGGGCAGTAGCGCAGTTGGAAGGGGATTTTAGCATTGTGAAGGTGCGAATGCGCGGACTAATCCCCATTGAAGGCAAGGATGTAAGCCACTTAAAGCGCGTGGTGGGCGTGGGAGTAAGCGGTTTGCTAGATATTAAACTTTAATGCTGAAGGAACTGTAAAAAATGGCATGAGTGCGGCGCAACACGTTTCCTTGATAGCGGTAGCCCCCCATACCGTGTTCAATGTGGTGGTATTTATATGCCTTCTCTGGAGTCTCTGGTCTTATGGGAGGGCGAGGGGTAGGGTCATTTTCTATTTCGCCTGCCTTTTGCGAAGTCACTCCGGCTATGCCTTCGATACGCGTTATCCCTCGCTCCTCTATCTCTTTCTTACGCTGGTTTTGTACAAAAAGGATGGCGGCTTGCATCTCTTGGAGCGTTTTGGAGTCGGTACTCTTTTTGAGGGCTGGAGAGAAGACAGGGCTGAAATAGAGGGCGGTATCCAATTTGCGAAAATCGTTCTCTTGCCAATGTTGAGGGTTGGTCTTAGCAAAAGAGTCCCATTCCGCAACAAGTGTGTTGTAGCCCTGTTGTAGCAGAGTAAGGAGGGGCTGTATCTCCAACTCTGCTTTGTTTTGCATCAGGTTTTGTAGGGCTATCAAGCCATTTTCCCACGCACTCGTCTTTATTTCAAATGCGCTTTTCGTGGGGAGTATTTTTTGGGGGGCAGGAGGCTCTTTGGCTTTTTGGCGTTCTACCTCCCATTTTTGAAAGTGCAAATCTATCTCCGCAAGCCGTGCTAGAGTTGCTTTAAGAAGAAACTGTGTCTCGTTTTGTTGCTTTACAATCTGCTCTAAGGAGTTCGTAACGGTTTCCAGATTGGTGTTCGATTTTACTCCCTCTAATGCCTCCAAAAGGGTTTGCGACTGACTTTGTAGGGTTGCCTCTATTGAGTTTACCCATAGAGGGCGTTTCGATTCTAAGATGCGCTCTGTCTGTTGCCCAATTTGGCGCACTGTACTCTCCGCATCGTCGTCCTCTTCAATGTCGTTGTGCGTTGCATCCAGAAGACGGCTACGGAGTTCGCGCACTTGTGATGCAACTGCAAAAACCCCAAACAGTAGCAACACGGAAAGAATAGTAGGAATCCAGTCAAGTGTCATCTTGGTACTCTCCTTTGCTTAGGATTGTGGCTCGCTTTTGCGGTAGTAGAGGGCATGGGTGGGTTGGTTGGCAATAACTTGTCCGTTATACTCATAACCTGCCCTACCCGGCACAATTCTATAGAACCGATACTCCAACTTCTCTTCTGGGGCAGGAATACGGAGCCTGTCATTTTGAGCATCTGCTTCTATTCTGCCCGGTGACATTCGGGAGGCGGTGGTCTCTTTTGCCGCTTGCTCTCCTATGCGATAGATACCGCGCTTTGCCAACTGCCGCTGTGCCTGTTGTTGTATTTGCTGAACCGTTTCGTGGAGTTGCGCCCAGTTCTTCGAGAGTGCAGGTGTCCAATCGCCTGTATCGACCTTGAATTCGCTGTAGAGTGCTCTGTCTAGGGGTTCTATATCGGTAGCGTTCCACTGTGTAGGGGATATTTTGGCGAGTTCATTCCAGCGTCCTACACTAAAGAAGGTGTATGTGTTACGAATCTGCGCCTCGATATCCGGAGCCGCCTGCTCTAGTTTTATCTTCAGTTTGGAGTACTCCATTTGAGTCACCCAACTCTCCATCAGCGATTCCCAAGTCGGCGCGAGGGTTGTGGATGAAGAGGGTACAAGACTAGGGCTATCCTGAATCGTTTTCGGTTCGGTAGCTTCTTTCTGTTGTTGAAGGAGAGCGTCTATTTTTGCGTACAGAGGTTGGATTGTGTCCTTGATTATCTTCTGCACATCTTCTTTTGAGAGGGCTTCGGGGGTAGAACGGTGAGGCTCAGAAGAGATTTCTTTGCTAAGGGGTATCTCCTGTTTCGCCCCAGCCTGTTCTTCTGCCCACAAGAGCATCATCTGAAGTCTTTCTGAGAGTTGTTCTACCTGGGTAGCAAGTGGTTGAAGTGCATCGAGTTGTTTGGCGACTGCTTGCCTCTCTTCTCCCTCAAGTTGCTTAATGTTGGTTATGGCAACCTCCACTTTTGAGGCTACTTTGCCTATCTCTGGGTTGATACCATCCGCAAAATCATCTACAACAGTAGCGAGATTGTCTATGAGCCTCTTAACATCGTCATATCTTTTTGACATTTCTTCCACTATCTGCTCTCTGTGAGCCAGTAGCACCGCTTGCCATGCTACTTCTAACTGATTGGCATAATCTCTGTGTACTCTGTCTACTATGATATACACAAGCACCACAATAAATACAAGTGAACTCATGGCTCCGAGTGCCGCCCACTTGTTGATTAGCCATGCGGCAAACTCCGTGCAGACTAACAGAGTTGCCAAAAAAATGAGCGGTTTTACAAAAGTAGGAGGCGGAGGAGTTTGCGTCTCTTCTTTTTGGGGTGGCATAGCTTGGGCTCCTAACATGGGGCTATGGTGGTGCTACATGATAACAATGTCGTCTTCTCTTCCTTGATATTGAGGATAGTTAATTATCAGATGAAGGTGAGCATCTGGGCGATAGTGAAGGTGAATGCCCATCCGCAAGTCTACCGTCAAGCCTTGTCTATCCACAATCGTATCTTCGTAGAGGTGGTACTCTCTCTCTTCTCCCTCTATCTTTAGGCGCGTATATACGGTTATTGTCCCCGTTTGCTTACGAGATAAGATAACCGTATGCTCGTCGGACTCGGTGTTTACAGAGCAACCTGCCCGTATCAGAGAGGGTTCGTCTAGGTTATGAGAGGCAGACGTGAAGCGAACACCAATAGTAAATGGAAAGTTATCAGTGGAGTCTACCAGTGGGCTAAGGGTGGCTCCCCGCGCTACGTTTAGAGTATAAAACGGGGTGGCAGTGCCTTGCTGAGAAGCGACTTGTGGAGGTTTTGGAAGATAGCGTATCCCTGTAAACAGTCTTCTTACCCTCTCTACTACACAGGGGATAAACGTACTGCCTCCGGTAAGGCAGAGCCATTTTACTCTGGGGATTTCTCTCATTTTGTCGCGTAGGGAGGGGTATGCCTCCTTAAAATGGACACGCTTGAGTACGGTATTTACCCCATGTTCCCCCTCTTCGGGAAGCAGGATGGGGTAGGTGTCGGACTCGGTGATACCTATCTCTAACATTTTATGTAGGTACTCATTGTAGAGCGAGGCGATTAGGCTCCATGAGACGACTGCCCCCTCTCCAAAGGTATCCGGTGCATTTAACTCTACTCTCGAATCTTGCCTCAAGCGGGTTTCATCTGGGGGAAAAGAGAGTTTTTCTTTGGCGCGTCGAATATCGTCTACAAAAGCGGTATGACTATATTCGTCGGGCTTTTTGGGAGAGTTCTCCATAATACGTTCGGCGAGGAGTGCGTCTACAAGGTCGCCCCCTATGGGAAACCCTAATCTAAGGTGTCGCTTAAACTGATATACCCCTTGCGACTGCGTTATCTCCAAAATACAGATGTCGGTAGTTCCTGCCCCCGAATCGAAGACACAGATGTAGTCGCCGTCGTGCAGGTCGGTCATACCCCACTGTTCGTGGTGATACAGAAAGTCGATAGCGGCGGCTTCTGGCTCTGATAGGGTCTCTATCTTGTGTCTGGGGAACCCCGCTAGTTCGGCGGCATCGAGTGTCCTCTCTCTCTGCTCATTGAACTGGATTTCGTTTCCCAATACGGGTAGGCTCATTACTACCCGTGCGTTACTAAAAGGGTCTTTGCCGTTAAAGAGGGGCTTACTCTGTAGCTCTTGATAGAGGAAGGTAAGAAAGTCGGTGACAACCTCTGGGGCGGTATAGGTTCGGGCCGTGGCTTCGTGCGGGTACTCGGTGTCGCTAGAGAGAAGTTTTTTCACAGAGCGAATCACGAGGGAGTCGGAGGTAACACTCGCGGGTACTTCCCATCCAAAGAGGGGTGGGTCTCCTATGGCGGGAGGGTACATGACTACCGAAGGCAGACTTTGGCGACTGTTGTTCCACTCTATAGGGATAAGTGTTTCGGGTGCGTTGAGGTTATCTATCACAAAGACCGCGCTTTTATAGGTTCCAAAGTCTATTCCGATAATCCAACGCTCTCTCGGTTTTTCGAGGGGTTTGGGGTACTGAGCAAACAGCACGACCTCTTGCGGCGTAGTAAAGCCCAACCCCGACACCTTGAGTTTGCCGTTATACCTCTCTCTACCATATTCATACGGGGGAGGCGTGATGGAGATGTGCCGCCTTTCCCGTGCGTCAATGGTAAGCGTCCCTTTGGTTTGTACGCCTACCCCCTCCTGTTCGATACGGAAATCGCCCTCTGTTACCTCTAGGGTGATGTCGTCTTCTGCATCTCCTTCGTTATGTAGGCAGAGCGATTGGGACTGGTGGGGGCTACGGAAAATCAGGGTTTTGCTCAGAACAAAGGTGGGGCCCAAACGCTTACGCTCTAGAGTGGCACGTACCTGCATCTCGGAATGTACATCCATGTTGGCAGGTCGGAATATCTCGTCGGGGTCGTCGGTTAGCGGTTCGCGGGTGTTGGTGTCTAGGGTAAAGCAGATATCCTTTGCCTCTTCGGGTACTGCGTTGGGTAGCAGGTCAAATTTCCAAACGAATCGCGGGTTTTTGGCGGAGAGCGGGGCAGGGTTATTAACGGCTTGGGTCGATTGTACCCCCGCCGGTAAGTTGCTGAAAGCAAAGCGTATACTGCCTGCCCCCTCATGCGTTAGCATTACCGTACAGGGCGTAGGGGTATACCCAATGAGGACAATGGGGTCTGGGGTAATCGTCGCGATCACTTTTCCCAACGACCATCCGCAGTATACACAGAACTGAATATCGTCGTCATCGGGATTATAGGATGTTTTTTTGCAGTGGTGGCAAAACGCGAACGTGTTCATAGCTACTGCTTCCCTTGTTTTACGGAGTTGATAATTCCCCTAAAGGTGTTGATGGGTATGGCTACCTGCTTGTTGTTGCCGATGTCGTCGGGTGTGGAGGCGGTATTGATACCGATAAGCCGCCCCCTTTCGTCGATAAGCGGTCCCCCACTGAAGCCTTTCTGTATGGTACAGGTGTGTATGATAAGGCGTTGTTCGGTGTCACTGGGCAGGAATGCGGAGATGGTTCCGGTGGGCATATCTTGGCTAGGTGTCTTATCTCCGCTTCCGTCTATCATTGTCTTTCCGTAACCAATCGCAGTTACCTTTGCCCCCTTGTTGAAGGTGGTGTCATCTGCAATGGTGAAGTGAGCCAGCTTATCTGCCTGAACTTTAAGAATCGCGAAGTCGTTGGGGAGTTGTTTTAGGAATTCGGGGATAGTGTTGGCAGGAGTAGCACTCGCCTCTCCTTTTTGGGAAACGGTTGCACTCAACTTTATTGGCTTTGCGCTCCCGCTATCGAAGTACACTGTAATTGTGCTTGCTCCCGCAATAACGTGCCGATTGGTGAGGATGTATCCATCCGCAGTAAGTACACAACCCGTTCCCGACCCCGAATCGGTGACAATGAGGACTGTTGCAGCCTTCGCGTCGTTCGGCTTAAAGAGGGTGTAGAGTATCGTAACCACTACTATGGGAAGCAAAAGGGCGAGTAGTTTCGCAAGCGAGAAGTTCCCAATGGGTTTCGCGGCTGTTTTGGTAGTTGCGGTAGTAGTGGTGGTGCTACTGCTGGTAGTAGCCCAGTTATCGGAATAGTATCTCATAGCACCTCTCCTTATCGGGTGAGCTGGGTCGCTCTTATTTGGTGTGAACTGCACTCTACGTTATTACAAGGGGCTTTGAAGAGAGGGCGCACTCTGCCTTGTACCGCATTACAGGTTTTGCAACGCCATGTCTCTCTCTCGCTGTCCCACCTTGCCCAGATGTGCATGGCGGTAATGTCTTCGGCATTTAGGTCGGTGTAATGCCCCAAAAGCCACTCGCTAAACCGTTCTATCGCATCCTCAAAAACGAGCCCTCCCAAATCTAGGTCATCATAGTAGCCTGTGGACTGCCCCGAGTTGATAAGCTCTTGCAGTGCCTTCGAGTGTCCGATGATGGTTTTCTTTACGTAAGCGTCGTTGTAGTTTCGGGTTGCGTCACCTATCTCATTCAGGCGTGTTTCGAGGTAAAGAATGGTGTGTTCGTGTTGTGCAAGCGCGAGTGCCGCTCGCTGAATATCACGATTGGGGTACGAAATTTGACGCGCCCCGTCGTTTCGGTTGATGGTGTACATTAGGGTATGTTGCGCCCCATCCCAAGAGATGTTGACGCCCTCTGTCCAGCCCTTTTTGGGGCGCGAAGCCAACGCTTCTGAGATGAGCAGGAGTGTTTTCGCCTTCTCTATCACGTTGGGAGGCAATATCAGCGTAATAGAGCGTTGGGTGAAAGGAGTGGTTTGGTTTTGCGCGTTGGGCGGGAACAGAATGCTACGCCGTCCCGCAATCTCATATCCGCTAATGACGTGAGAGGGAAATGCCCCCCGCACAAAGAGGTTGGCTACCACGCCGGGGTCATCATGTTCCGCAGGGCTGGCGCAAGGGTTTGCACTGAGAGTCTCTGCAAACTCTGCGGTAGCGATTTTCATTCCCTCCTGAAAGGTTTCGTACAGTTCTACATCGTTAGCACGGTGGGCAAGAGACTGCCACACAAACGTAGAGGTGGAGAAACTGCTTAGGAGTTCGGCATATCCCGGAGTTCCGAGTTGTAGGCTGAGTAAAGGACGACCCTCTCGTGCAAGGTCGGCGCATATTTTGGAAAGGTTTTCGGGGTTTTCCAGCTCGCGCCCACGCTCTGTATGAGAGAGCATTCGCAAAACAGAGATGTTTACTGCTTGCTGACGACCTATGTTGTCTTCGTTGCGGAGTTGGGTTTCGATTTTACTTTTTAGAGGGTCGAACAGGCTAAAATCGACATCTCCATTGGCACGTCTTGGAAGCCCTGCACGGAAGTTTCCGTTGTTCATACGGTGTTGTAAATCGGCAAGGCTATGGAGGCTAATGTCGTTTTGCAGTTGGTCGAGTTGCCTTGATACCCATTCTGCGTCGAAGACGTTATCGGAAAAGAGGTCACGAATCAGTCTTTGGTCACTGGCATCGTTTCGGCTTGCCGCATAGTTCCACTGTTCTACGTAGTCGATAAAGTTAGCCACCTGACTATAGAGGCTCTCTTCGCCAGTTCTTAGGTCTCGTAGCACATCATCGTATATCTGTAGTCGGGCAGATACCAAGCATCGTTCATAGAGGTTGTTGGCGCGGTAGGCTTTTTCAAGTAGGTTGTCGTTGCTAATCGTGACCACCTCTTTAACCACTTTCGGCTTGGCTTTGTGGAAGGGAATCAGCGGGTCTACTGGAGGTTTCTCCTCTACCTCTTCCTCTTCTACTTCCACCTTTGTCGTCTTTTGCGGTACTCCAGTACCTGCGTTCTTGAGTACTTTCGCCATGAGTGCGTGGTCTGCGCTCATCTCTTTGTCGAGTGCGATTGCCAAACTGAGGGCATAGCGGGGTCCCTTACTTTGGTCGAAGACGAGCGGAAGTAGGTGGAGGCGTACTCTGTGTTTAACGACCCTCTGCCCACTTTTAGCGATAAGGTCTTCCTTGTTACGCTCTATGGTTCCTGCAATGTAGCCCGGCGTTTGCGGTGCTAGGTACTTTGTGGGTATGGGAGAGGGGAACTGGTTGGTGAGATCACTCTCTGTGGAGCTACGGGTTACGTTACGGAGTACCGCCTCTAGGCTCTCCGAGTCGGTTTGAATCAGCTCTTTATAGAGGGGGTCTTTGTTGGTAGCCCACTCCTTCTCTGCGGCGATGTCGGGAGGAAGTCGCAATCCCACAATATCGCGTAGTGTCTGTAGGTCGGCTTCAAAGAGTACCGTGAGATCTTCGTCCTCTTTCAGAAATCTTTGGTTAAGAGCAGGAGTGTCAATTTCGGAGGGTTTAAGCCAAAACTGTATCAGTTTTTGAATAATCTGGCGTTGGGCGATATTGATGCACAGCCCTATAGGAAACTGCCGTAGCCCAATACCGAAAGTGGTGTAGCGGTTGGGATAGCCGTGGTTATCAGCGGGGAGCGACGAGAAGTTCTGCTGCATATCGTGGATACGCGCCCCGAATGCATTGCGTCCTCCTTTGGAGGTAAGACGCATAAAGAGATAGTCGGAAATCTTTTTCTCTAGTATCGCCATTGCGTCACGGGCGTTTTCGGCGAGGTTGTTCTCTAGTTGGCGTGGAGATACGAGAGTTATCAGGTCATAAGGAGCCTGTTTTCCGATGTCGGGGGGCAGGGACTCCTCTCCGTACTGGGCTTGAAAGATGTTCTCGGCTTTACAGAAGTGGTCGAGTTCTTGTACCAGTGCTACAGAGTTTCGCATCTGCGAGGGCCAGTCGGTTAGCCCAACGGAGGCGATAGCGGCGATGCCTTCGGTTTCACAGATACCGGGGCTGATGTTAGAGCGCCGTATAGCGTTTGTGAGCAGATAGCCGAAGTCGATAAAGGTTCCGGAGCCGGTTCCTCCTCCTCCCGAAGCCACTACAAAGACGAGCATAGAACCCGCGTCGTTGCCGGTGGTATCAGTGCGAAGGGCGAGAATATCTTTGAGGATACGAGAGCGCAGTTCGTGCAGGTTACTGGTAGCGAGTAGAGAGAGTCGCCCCATCATGCGTACCCCTTTTACACCACCCTCGAAGTTCTGAGCGGTGATGTTTTGGCGCAGAATGGGGTCAAACCAGTCTTTCATGCGTAGGGTGGCAGAGGTGGGCGAGTCGGGCTGTTGGAGGTCTACCATCTTTTGAATGGGAACTCGTAGCGGGTAGGCGTTATCTCGAAATTTTTCTAGTGCCTCGTTGTCGCGCATATCGGTATCTATAAATAGGTAGCGCATATTGGGTGGGTCGGGGGTTCCATACGCCATCTGAAAACGTTTGCGGAGGTTATAGACGACCTCTTTACCGGTACCACCGAGTGCTATTACTAATCCGGGGCGATTGAGATTCATAATCGGGTTTCTCCTCTCTTTAATATCAAACGTTTAAGCGTCTAGGCGTGGGCATTTCAGCCAGAAGTAGGCAAGCAGTCCTCCAAAGAGGGCTACCAGTAGAAGCGTATTGAGTAGAGCCATCATATCCCCCGCCCAGAACGCAAGGTACTCTGTGTGTGGAGAGGAGACAAGAATCATATAGAGCAGTAGCCCCCATAACCCTGCCGTCCATGCGTAGCGAATGGCATCGGAGGGAGAGAGTTTACACAGGCGCAAAAAGAGGGGATATAGTAGTAGATAGACCAGCAAAAATGTTGCCGCAAACTCGATGAAGAGCCAAAGCAACGCATTGGGATTTGTAACAAGTAGCATCGTTTCTTTCTCCTTACTGATACTTACTGGCACACATTGTTTTGAGTGCGCGGAACTACCTGTTCCGTGCTGGGCTTGGGTTGATAGAACAGAGCAAAAAAGATAAAAACTCCCATGGCGGCCCAACAGGCAATCTGCCTGAATTTGAGGTTCGTGGCTGTGGCGGCAGTGCTTGCTCCGAGTGTGAAGTCGAGTTCTACTTCTATGCCGTTTCGGGGAATGAGGTAGAGCCGTGTGAGTGCTTCATACGGAAGCGTAACAGGCTCGGTATGTTCTAGGTATCTGTTTTCGCTTAGGAGTTTTATGTCGGGGTGCACCTTTTCCAAGAGGCACTCGCCGGTAGTCCCTTCGCTCAGAGAGAGGGTGAGCAGGAGTTCTGGGATAAGTGTTTTGCCCTGTGCCCCTAGGGATAGGGGGAGGTAGATGTCGTATGGGTTGCTTGGTTTGGCACTAGACTCACACGCAAAGATTCGGATACTCTGATTTTCTGCCGTTAAGGTGCGTGGCAGCGCGTTTCGAGAGTCGGCGCGGAGCGTGACGCTGGTTTTCAATCGCTTGGTTCCTTGCCTAGACTGAACCGCGAAAAACCCCAACACTCCCGCAACTATAACAGCCAACACTTTCACAGGAGTTGCGGAAGGGGTAGTACTTACCTCGTAGGGAGTGTCGTTGGTGAGGAGTATCTGATTACGCACTTCGATAACGCTCTGTTTCCCTTTTGCCTCTGCCTCTATTGCCCACAGTATGAAATAGGTGAGCGACTTTTTGTCTTCTCCTATGCGATCTATACGGGTCTCTTTCATGCCGTTTTCGCTGGTAGTAAGGCTTTTTAGAGCTTCCCGATAGGCGTTTTCGTTGCCGTTGGTTCCAGCGGTTCCTTTTTTGTGGGTAATCAGCACTGCAACAACGCGGTGGTACTTGTCTTCTTTTTGGATACGGCTGGCTTGTACCATCAGTTGGTTCCGTGCCTCGTAGTAGCTGTCTTGCACCGCAGATTTGGGGGCGGTAAAGAGGGTATTCAGGCGACCCCCAAACATTTCGCGGTCATTAAACTCTTTGTTACTAATCTCACCGGGGGCAAGTTGTACCGCGGTATCGAAGTGGTAGAGGGTAAGCCTATCTTTAGCGGTAAGGAAGTTGCTTCCAATACGTATTAACGCCCACTGCACATCGTTAAGGGGAGTGCCGTGCATTCCTCTAGCGGTATCGACCATAAGGACGAGGTGGAGTGGATACTTGCAGGGGTTTACCTCTTTTGCAAAGGTTTTAGAAAGAAGTGCCTCGTACAGTTTGTACTGCTCTTGTGCGGAAGCATCAGCACGGCAACGCAGGGGTACACCGCCCATCAGAAGGCAGAGCAACAGGGTACTCCAAAGAGGCGCGGGGTATGCGGTTTTCCGTAGAGAGCGTAGTAGCATGGTTATATCTCTTTTACAAAGAGGGTAGGGCTTTGATTTGCATACCGCCGTTGTTCATAGTAAAGAACACAAGGCGGTTGGCGGTATAGAAGATGCGTATTTGTCTGTCGCTACCAGGAAAGATGTTGATGAACTGCATGGGTTTGAGCGGAGGTCTGCCCCATGCAAAATAGTGGCTATCTTGGTCTTGGGAGTGAAAAATAAGAAAGGGAGTACTCTGGCTATACGGAACCAGGAACATCTCGATATTCTCCGTAACGCCTGCATCCATGATATGTGTGTCTCTATAGGTTGCGTTCGCGGGTCTCTCTCTGCTTAGGCAGAGGAGAGTGAGGCTTTCGTCGAACGCATAGAAGTAGTCTTCTTCTATAAGCAGAGAGCGCAGATGGCGGTGTGGTGTCCAGTTTAGGCTGTGTTGTCTCTGCTGTGCGAAACTCCCTACCGGAAAGACGATAATCTGATACCTGCGCTGGTTGGAGTTATCTTGGGATTCGTAGTAGATAACGGCTCCAAAATTTTTGCCTACGTGCCATGCTTGAATGTGGTGAAAGGGGGTACGGATGATTGGCAAAACATCAAGCACCGGAGAGGCATCTTCACCCGTTCTGATATGATAGAGCGCACCATTTTGTGCGAGCACATAGAACCCTGTTGCGTGTGGCAGAATACGGCGCGGCGGCAGGTTTTCATAGCTGACGTTGGTAAGAGGTTTTATGGTACGGGGGTGGGTATTGTTACGACAGAGGTCACTTATCGCATAGAGGCGTGCCTCTTGGGTCTGGTGTGTGCTACCTACTACTAGCAGATGCTCTTGGTTTAGGCAGGTAGTCAACTCCTGAAAATCCTCTACAGAGAACTCAAATAGGGGTGCGCCGCTTCCGGTATGAAACCCGCATATCTGGTTTTTATGGCGTACCACAAAGGCGTAGGTTCCCACTTCTAAGGAGGTAGGTACATAGGAGCCAATCATCGTGCTTGCTAGTTGCGGCAGTGTGGTGTGCATTTGGGGGAGTGTTTGCAGGGTACTCATATCTATTACCTCAATACTCCCAGACATAGTAAGGCAGTAGAGGCGATTGTGGCGTAGTTGCGCTTCGCGCAGGAGGGGCATTCCTGCTAAGGGGTAGAGGGTTTCGCCGATGTCGGAGGGAGTAGGATACTCTGCATTTCTTTTTGCGTAGAGGGCATTTGCCGCTAACACATCCCCACTTGCAGGTAGAAGGTCGTAGAGAACGCTCTCTGCACTCTTATCCGCACTGCAAGAGATGGGGGCTCCGTGTTCGTTGTAGCGGTAGAAGGTGCCACAGGAGGCACAAAAAGGGGTCTGTTGGTAGGGTACCATAGCCTTACAGTCGGGTGCAAGGCAACGCGCCAAATGAGCCGTACCACAACGAGAGCAGTAGCGATAGTTACTGCTAATCTCTGGTAATATCTTTCCGCAGTGGCATATTGACATAAAATATCTCTCTGTTTCTGATAGAATCTTCCCTCGTATTTCGCAAACCCAAATGCACAATACTCACTTCTATACCAGTGCATCATACAAAAACAAAAAGTGCGTACAGTTACTTCAATATAGTCAGTATGATTTCTTGTACTGGCACAATGATACATAATACTCAAAATGTAGAAGAAGTGTCGACATATACTACCACAAACCTCGTAAAATTCCTATCCAATCCTCTAAAATTATTGACAAGTACTATGTTATTTATTTATAATAGAGAGGTGTGGAATAGATATGTTAGAGAGTTGTATTTAAATGTAGACAGTGTGATAGTCTTTTGAAGACTATTTTCAGAGGAGAACTCTGTTCACTTACCTCTATACTGTACAGTAATTTGTAAAACGGAAAGGTATTGCCATGATATTTCTGCCCTTCTTTGTAGATGACCCTAGTGATACCATCAGAAACACCTACCCTCATACTCTGTTTGCCCTAGAGCATCGAGAGCGTTTTCGTAATGTGATATCCCGTATAGACAACGATTCCAGCCGGCTAGGAATGGTAAGCTATGCCTGGCCCGAACTCCGCACCACCTGCCAAAAGGTGTTTGCTTATAAGTGCGCTTTCTGTGAACGTGCTTTACACCAAGAAGAGGAGCAGACTCTTACCTACTGGCGGCCTTCTGGATATACTGCCAACCCCTCGACAGGGGTTGTTGAGGGAGGGCAGTATCCATGGCTACAGAATGAGGCACGCAATGTCTACTATGCTTGTGCCGCCTGTATCGCCGCCAAAGGACACTATTTTCCTATCTGGGGTACGAGACAGGTACCCGGGTCAGATTGGGAAAAGTGCCGTGACGAGAAGCCACGGCTACTTGCTCCTTATGAAGAGAATCCCAACGCCCACCTTATTTTTGAGAGCGATGGAACGGTAAATTCAAATACAAAAAAAGGAGTGGCTACCATCACTACCTTTGACCTGAATAGGGAGTCGCTAGTAATAGAACGCCAAAGTGCCTACCAGCAGGTGTATAACTGGCTTGACACCTATACCGAGAGTAGCCGCGATGCGGAGTTCCAGTTGCGTGGGCTACTGGATATTATGCAACCCTTTGCCATGTGCAAGCGGCAAGCCTTGCGGCAATATACCGAAGAGAGGCTAAAGCAGGACAAACTTACCCCCTTCCATGAACAGTGGCGAAATACCATTATTGAGCAGGATGAAGCGATACTAGCCGCTACACAAAAGATATACCTTAGCCCCATTGTGCCAATGTCGGATTCGGATGTAGAGACCAAGATGTTAGGGGACACTACCCCCATTCTCAAAAAAGTGGTCATTACAAATTTTCGAGGAATTAAATCGCTTACCATTACCATGCCAGACGCAAAAACTCCTCGTAGTAGGACTTATCGTACCGAACTGGGGCGGCTCTCTGCTTCGTATAATGAATCCTCTCCAGAGACGTGTGTACCCAGCATGGTGCTGCTAGGGGAAAATGGTGCCGGCAAGACCGATGTGCTACAAGCCATTGCGCTTGCACTTCTCTCAGACCAGCATCGGAATCAGAGCTTGTTACATCTCCCTCCATACAACGAACTACTGCACAAAGGGGAATCGAAAGGCAAGATAGAGGTTGATATGAGTACGGGAACCTTTCAGTTTGAGTTTACGGCAAGCGGTGGCACTCAAAAGTATATACCTCATAGAACAGGACACCCCACTCCCCCAGTAGTGGTATTGGGTTACGGAACCTTCCGCGACATTTTACTCGAAAACAGAAGGGCGGAAGGGGAACCGTTTCCCATCTGTAATCTATTCGATAACCAAGATGCTCTGCTTAAAGTAAAGTGGAACCCCGATGAGATTGAAGAGGTACTCAAGATGGCGATGCGCCTTGTCCCCAATGCCGTCCTTCGTTTTACTGCAGCATTCGGAGCAGAGATACAGGATATTAGAGTGGAGCATTGCGACGATGGAGAGATACCCCCGCATCACCACTCCAACGGACATCGGACCGTCGTCTTTTTGGTATGCGATATCATTCATAAACTACTCCACTTCGCAAAACAGTCATCCGCACTAAGCCTCTCAAAACAGATACGCTTCACAAAGGCAGTGATACTTATCGACGAACTAGAGTCACATCTCCATGTAAGTTGGAAACGTGAGATTATGCCGCGGCTTCGGGAGGAGTTTCCCCAAGTGTCATTTATCGTAACGACCCAAGACCCATTTTTAACGCTCTCCATGAACAAGGACGAAGTACTACGTCTGTACCGACAAAAGAATGGAGAGATTGGACAAGAGCCTATCAACTGTGAGGAAATCCGTACTACTACCCTTGAGGAGATAATGGACACGGATGCCTTTGGGACACCAGAAGGCTGGTATGATACCCTTATTACTGATTAGGTACGGAAGGCAGGAGAGAAATTTCTCTCCTGCCATTCCATTTTTGCTACTCTTGTGGTAAATATATAGTGTAGACAATTTTACACCTACATTTGCCGCGTAGCGCAAGGTTAGGGTAGAAGCGCAGTGAGGAGCGTACAAGGTCGCGTATCTGTAGAGTGCGAGTCTCTTTGTCGGGAGAACTCCACTGCACCAAGATACAACATCCTTCAGAGCAACGTATCACACTGCGTTGCTCTACCTCTGTCGCAGAGATTTCCATAGCACTTCTCCCTTCTAGTTGGCATCTAGCCACTGCACTGCGGCAAGCACCGTTGTAAAGGTAACAGCGGGAACCAAGAACTGCTCTTGGCACACCGATTCGCCTGCGATGTACTCCGTTGCACCGGTATCAGCACCCAACTTTAGGCGCAGTTCGCGGCGGCAGTTACGAATAACCATGCCGCAAGAGCCATCCAGGAAGATAGCCTCCTCATTCGGGGCTTTCGCCTCTAGGTCGCTTACCACCCAAAAGACATAAGGGCGGCTACCCAAAACCTGCTCTAGTGCCTCTCGTACTTTGAGGTACTGCTCTTGGCAGTAGGGCGTTAGTTGTAGGTAAGGGCTTGCATCTAGTCCTACGCGGGGGAGTACCTGTGCCATCTCCCAACCAAATTCGCGACAGAGTAGGTAGATTTCGCGCTCACCTATCTCTTGTGCCTCTCCTGCTTCCATCTGCGCGAGGCGTAGTTCCGATATGCCCGTCTCTTGGGACAGAGCATAGATGCTGAGTTGCGCGGCGGCTCGCGCTTGGGCTAAAAGGATGTCAAACATGTTCATTCCATGTTTCCTTGTGTTTAGGAAGGGGGCAACTAAGTGCCGTGCGCCTCTTGATCAGAGAGAGCGAAAACAGCGCATAGTCGCCCAAGTCGATGACGCTCGTTGGCGGGGTGAATCTGTGTGCAAGGGCGCGCACCTTGCGGGTTGCCAAGAGCCGAGTATCCGAAATTTCCGAACGACAAAAATAGCGTACCTAGTAGGATGGAATCGATTTCTAACGCCTGAATGTAGGCTGGATAAGGGCATTTGAGGTGCTTTGGGGGGATTGGGAAGGCATAAACACAGAAGAGACCCTGAATAGAGGCTGAATAAACTTCTAATACATCCCGAATGTACTCCCTGTAAAACTGCACGGCACGATAGCATATTGTCTCAAGAAGGAGAAGGCGAAATTGAGCGAAAAAAAAGTCAAAATATTTTTTCTAAGCGCATATTGCGCGGAAAACCAAGACCAAGAGTACATCGTACCAGTGGCTGGTGGGGATAATTTTAAGATGAAACTACTTGCCTATTATGTAAAACACATATTAGCAAATGGAGCATCCCCATGGACTGGTCAGGATGATATGGATATTGAGAGGCAGGTTTTCTCGAAAAATGCGCTCAATACGAGTAGTCGTCTCCCCAATCTTAGGAAGGAGTTATACAAATTTGTGGGTATCAATCAAAACAGAAGAGGAGATGAAACCTCTTTTTTATTGGCACTCAATAATCAAGAGCACACAGAGACGGATGTGCGCGTTTTCAAAACCTTAGCCGATGCTTTTACTCTTGGAGTAAAAACACCCTTGGAGGCGCAAGCATTCGTTACGCAAGCCGCTAGTTTGGTGTCAAACTCTCTTTTGCCCATGGAATGGCAAGAAGATTGGGTGCTATCTTGGCGCGAAGAGATAGACCAACTCTACGCTCAAGCACTAAAAAAGGCTTTCGCGGTATATTGGACAGACAACATACCAAAGGCTCCACATAAGTACGCAGAGGGATTGGAGCAGACTAAAAGTCTGTTCTCCCGTATCCAAAAGTATGTAGAATCGAAGGAGGGGAGTACAAAACTCTCTAAAGCATTCCCGCAAACATCTCGTAATGCCAGCGAAATTCTTGATAGCATTGGGAAGACAGAGTACAGACGATACAAAGGAACACCTAATATCGCTCTTGATACAATCGACCTAGTAAGGCAGGACGAGATCGTTCCGGTACAAGAGAGTAGGCAAGCCTCCGTAGGATTATCTACTGAAACACGCATCGCCTATACGCCAGAAGAGAGAAAGCAGGTTATCCTTATGGGGGTTGTTGCTCTATTTCACGGAGCTAAATTTGGAGAAATTCAGCAGATGTACTATAGCTTGGCAACTAGGCTAGATGATAGATTAGGCTTAGAGTGCAACTTATATCAGGAGGGGCTGATTATATTAAAAGAAGAAGAGGGCGAAACGGGTTTTCGCGTACTACTAGGAGAAACGCAAAATAGACAGGCGTGTATAGAAGCCTTCTGGTGGAATGTCAAAGACGATAGAGAAAAGGTTTGGGTTTGGATTACAAGTGCCTCAAAACATATTGATACCGTACCACACGATTTTTTGTATGGCATCAAATATCTGTTTTGCTACTGCCCGGAGGGTGTGGAGATGGGAGTATTACGTGTATGGCTAGAAAGTCCTATGCCATCGCCTCTATCCATAAAGACACAAGACACCGATAAACTCAAGGCACTACGAGTCTTAGCCTATGCTTATAAAGAAGAAGAGAGATTGCGTGGTAAGATAGAAGAGATTTTGGATAAATGGTGCAACACGGACAAGCGATATCTCCAACAAGTAAGTGCGGTACTGTGCGGGGCAGTATTGGTAAAGTATGCAAGTGGTGCAGAGAAAGGCTTAAAAATGTTGGAGGCACTGATGCAGGCAGAGGACCAAAACCTTGTAGGGCATATTGGAGAGGCACTCTGCCGCTTCCTAGATGACACCCCTACAAGCACACTGAATATCTTGAAAATACTTGATTCCTATCGAAAATCGCCGGTAGGGATAGGTGTTTTTCTTACACTAATGAGCTATCGCCAGTCAGAAAAAGAGGCACATCTTCTCTTACAACACGCTTTGACAGAGCAAAAAATAAGGGACTATTGCCAAGAGCTATTCGCACTGGCGATACTAGACAACAAGTATAGCCAAATCGCTTGGAATCAGTTTGGCCGTTGGTATGAAGTAAGTAAGCAAGCAGAGGAGAAGGGCTATCTGAAGGTTGTGAAGCAGATGTATCGGCAGGGAGATAACCTCGCAGGAAAACCTATCCAAAGACGCTTAAAGCACTATATCGAACTGTATGAACCAAAGGCTATAGAGCTAATAGAAGAACTCCAAAGGAGTTAGAGAGAGCAGTGCCTGCTGGCTCCTCTACTCTTTGTGTGTCTTCTTATAGTTTTTGTACCACGTATTGAGTTCGGGACCCCATTGAAAGCGTGGCGACTTATCGGGTTGGTAGCCCTGTAGATGTGCTTTATCAGTGCGAAGAGAGGGGTGAATATATCGCCAAGCGTTTCTACGAAACTCGGTGGCGATAAGTGCGTACAAATCGGGGTCGTACTTTTCCAGTTTTTCGCGGGTATCTACTCCGTTATTGTCGTGGTTCGGTTGCTGGTTACAGTCAAAGTAGGACTGTACCCCCTCTGCCCAGTACTCCTCTGCATTGGTTGCGGCGTAGGTTCCCTTCCAAAGTTCTTTTTTAAGAGCAGACTGATAGGTCTGCTCTAGTTTTGCTTGGAACCCTGCGTCTAGCGTGTTCAACCCCATCAAGTGAATGGCGTGGGCAAACTCGTGTACAAGGATGTTTTCGCCTTTGTAAGGGTCTCCCCAAAACTCCAGCAGGTTCTCTTCTGCCGCGCTGACCGCAGGGCGTTCTTTGGTCGCCCCCAACCCTCGCGCCCGCCTATCCCAATACTTTGCTGGTGTGAGGTCGCTGTGTTCGGGGATTTGCGTGGTACGCTCGTCGTAAGCCATTATCGCAAGACGAATCCGATTCTTGATGAGGGCTTGGCGTACATCCTCACGCCCTGCAAGCATCTTATCTACAATGTACCCCGCCTCTGCTACCGCAAAGTCCGATACCTTGTCCGAACCAAGTACAGGAAAGCCGCCTACCATCAGCCCTTTTTTATAGAAACTAGAGAGCCGAAATGTTTTGACAACACTCTTGGGGGGCGAGGTCACACGGTAGGGAGGCTCTGCCCAAAGAACCATGCTCCCCGCTATACAAAACAGACACAGAGACCCGATTTTCAAAACGCTTTTCACAGAAAACGGCTCCCATTATGCCATGCTCAGTGCTGGCTCTTTGGTCTCGCGTACCCTGCGCTCCCGCTCCAAGTAGATTTGTAGCACCTGAATATCGCCAGGGCGCAGACCGGGAATTCGGGAGGCTTGCCCTACGCTTTGGGGGCGTACTCGTTCTAACTTCTCTCGCCCCTCATAAGAGAGAGAGCGTACCCTGCTGTAGTCAATGTCAGAGGGTATCTCCACTGCTTCCAACTTCGCGTAGTGTTCTATCTGCATCTCTTGGCGGTGGATATAGCCCTCATACTTCGCCTGAATCTCTACCTGCTCGGCAACAGCGCGGGAGATAGGTTGCTCTGGTAGATTGGTAGCGTCGAGTTGTTGCGCGAAATCGGAGAGCAGGGCGTAGTTCAGTTCGGTACGGCGCAGAAGTGAGAGCAGAGAGACCTTGTTATCGCCGATAGGAACGGTTCCAAGTGCTTCTAGTTTGGGGCTGTCTTTGGGCATAACAAAGGTGTGCGCGAAGCGATTTGTCTCGCGCTCTATGGCGTTGCGCTTCTCATTAAACAGGTTCCAGCGGGTATCCGTCACCATCCCTGCTTCTCGTCCAATGGGAGTAAGGCGCAGGTCAGCGTTATCGTGGCGCAAAACGAGACGGTACTCTGCACGGGAGGTTAGCATACGGTAGGGGTCGGTAACGCCCTTCGTTACGAGGTCGTCTATCAGCACTCCGATATAACTGCCCTGACGTGAGAGGGTGATAGCAGGTCGATTTTGTGCGAGTAGTCCCGCATTCATTCCTGCTACCAAGCCTTGTGCCGCCGCCTCTTCGTATCCGCTTGTTCCGTTTATCTGTCCTGCCAAAAACAGCCTACCTACTCCTTTTACCTCTAGGGTGGGTTGTAGTTGGTCGGGGAAAATCATATCATACTCTACCGCATAGCCGGCGCGTAGCATCTCCACATTCCGCAAGCCCGGAAGCGTTTTGAGAAAGGCTATCTGTACCTCTGCGGGGAGGCTGGTAGACATCCCTTGCACATAGACCGAGTTTCCTGCCCACGTCTCCTGCTCCAAAAAGACGGGGTGCGCCTCCTTATCTGCAAAGCGTACAATTTTATCTTCAATGCTAGGGCAGAACCGGGGTCCAATACCCACAATATGCCCCCCGTACATCGCCGAGAGGTGTAGGTTCTCGCGGATGATAGTGTGGGTTGCAGTATTGGTATGGGTTTGCCAGCAGGGAAGGAGGGGGCGCGGCGGCGTAAGTTCTGAATTCAAGAAGGAGAAGGGAGGGCAGTCTTCCGAATCCTGCACCAGTGTCTCGTCAAAGTCGATGGTGTGGAGGTTGATACGGGGCGTGGTTCCCGTCTTAAAGCGTCCCATGCGTAGCCCAAAGCGTTGTAGGGAGGCGGATAGCCCCACACTGCGCTCTTCGCCATGCCTACCGCCATGAGTCTTCTTATCTCCGCAGTGCATCAGTCCATTCAGGAAGGTTCCAGTGGTAATCACTACCGCTTTGGCGAGCAGTTCTGTTCCGTCTGCAAGCAGTACCCCGCAGATATGCCAAGTACCATCGGGCAGTTGCTCCGAGAGAAGGTCTTCTACGGAGGCTTCGATAACGGTTAGGTGGGGGGTGTTTGCCAGTACCTCCTGCATAAACTGCGGGTAGAGGTCTTTGTCAGCATGAGCGCGAAGGGTCTGTACTGCGGGTCCCTTGCCGGTTCCCACATAGCGGATATGCGTAAGGGATTTATCGGTGTTTACGCCCATCTCCCCACCCAGAGCGTCTACCTCACGGGCGAGATGCCCCTTTGCGGGTCCCCCAATAGAGCAGTTGCAGGGCATATGCCCAATACGGTCACGCCGTAGCGTAACGACGGCGGTACTACATCCCATCCGCGCCGCCGCAAGCGATGCCTCGCACCCTGCGTGTCCGCCCCCTACCACAATAACATCATAAGCCGTAACCATGAACTACTCCATTTTTTGTTTCTATGTTCTATTATAGCATGGGTAGCGGGGAACAGGAGGGGCAGATTATTGGGGGGGGTATCTGTTGGGTGGTGTTCATATTCTCTAGGCGGGTAATACGAGCGGTAGAACAGGCGCACTCTGCAAAACGCTGTATGTCCCACAAGTCGGCAAAAACGCGCCCTCTCTGTTGGCGTAGTCCGTACTCTACGGCAGTCTCCAGTGTTTTGATTTTGGGAGGAGAGTAGTCGCCTTGCTCGCGTAACGCCTCCATCGCACCATTTCCATCACGGGTGGGAATGACACAACAGACGCTTGCCCCGCACCCAAAAGCGAAATCCAGCGACTTTTGTGCCCAATACAGCCCCTCCTCTTCGGAGAGAAAGGGGGGACGTAGCAGAAGGAACACCCGCAAATCTATGCCGTTCTGCGCCAAAAACTGCGCCGCCTCCTGAAACTGCGCTAGGGTTGTGCGTTTGTTTAGGCGTTTGAGTATGTCGGGGTGCGCTGTCTCTAAGCCTATCGCTACCTCTAGTTTTGCCGTGAGTAGGCGTTGAAAAGCGAGGGTGCGCCCACCAATAAAGGCGGGGTGGCACTCCACAATAACGCGCTCGAAGGGGGTAAGCAGTTCGGCGATAGCGGGATAGTCTTCGGGGGGAATGGCTTGTGGGTCGAAGAAACTCCCCGCGTTGTACAGTTTTATCTGTTTGGCGGGGGGGAGTTGGGAGAGGGCAGTGCGAATCTGAGTAGGGATTGCCCCCAAAGGAACCCGTTCGTCGAGGGTGTTTTGCCATAAATCACACATCAGGCAACGAAAAGGGCACTCTTTGTTGGTAAGGAAGAGGGTTGCGGTGGAGATGGGAGAGCCGTCCGCCCCTATCTCCTCTTCCCAAAGTGAGGCGTAGGCGATAAGAGGGTTCAGCGGGTTTTTTGCCCCCCTCTTAGCAAGAATCCATTGTGTTTGCTCGCGTTTTGAGGTCGGTATCTGCATAACAAGGCTACTTTTAAACAAAAAGCCCCCTCTGAAAGTCGGTTTGTGCCGCTTCCAGAGGGGGCTATATTAAGGAGTTAGCGGTTTCCTTTGGACGCTTTGTACTTGTCTATCTCGTCCGCGAGCCGCACTCTTGTACCCGCAGGGTCTTTCTCCATCTGCGAGGTGTCTAAGCCTGTTGCGAGGCGTTTGCTGTTGTTCCCAGTTTTGGATACCGTCAAGCCAAGCACTGCCACTACGACGATAACGATAACCACCACCGCAACAACGGGATTGACTTGCGACTTCATTCGGTTATACCTCTACTGATTCAAGGGATGCAGTACAAGTTTTACGAGGTCGAAAAAAGAACCCGTTTTGTACTTGGCATGACCATCGGCATATACCGCAAGAGTTGCACCTGTAGCGTTCTCTCCTGTACCGCCGAGTGCCTTAGGAATTACTGCAGCATCTCTTACTCCTTGGTGTGCGCCATAGGAGTTACAGAACGAGATGACAGCATCGGTAGGTGTACCTAGTTTTGCGAGAGGCTGACCGGCAAGGTAGAAGTCTTGCGGGTTGTTGCTATCGTAGGGAGGTCCGAGCAGGGGACCAATCAGGCGTACAAAGAGCTCCAGTGGGATACGGTTTACAGCAGGAGAGGGGTTTTGTCCTACTCCACCAAACGCATAACCGTAGGAGCCATATGCATTTAGGGGGAGGTTATCTGTCCCCATTACAACGGGGTCGCCGCCGAGAGTAGGGCAGAGGAACATCTGGTAGTTCTTTACGTAGGGCTGTAGTTTTGCCTCTATAAAGAGTCCGCGTTGCCCTTCTAGGTCTATCGACCAGACGGGAGGTCCTGCGGGTAGTCCTTTGCTAAGTCCGGTAGCATCATCGTTGGTACGCCCATCTTGCATCAGCCAAGGGAACTGTTCATCGTAGTCTTGAACGTACATTAGGGTAGCAGTGCCAATCTGCTTGAGGTTAGAGAGACAGGTAGTTTTGCGGGCGGCTTCACGTGCTTTTGCAAACACGGGGAACAGGATCGCGGCGAGTATCGCAATAATAGCGATAACCACGAGAAGTTCAATCAGCGTAAACCCTCTTTTACTGCTTCGAAACATAGACATTTCCTTTCCACATCCACAGATATATTTTATAGGTTAGTACAAGGCAAACGAAAAGATTTCCTACTAAAAACGTTTCGCCTCTTTCTTATTATAACAAGGTACATCTAACAAGAAAAGAGGCTTTTTGTGTTTTTAGCAAAATTTCTAAAACATAGGGATAGAATACCCTTAGAAGAGAGTTTGAGTCTCTCTTTTTGAAAAAAGATGTTTAGAATTCGTCATTCATCCACATCGTTGCGCCCCGCATCAGGTTTTGGAACGCTTGGTAGCCCTGCTCATCGTGAACTTGAAGCCTGTCCGCTTGTCGTATCGCGTCTAGGGTAGGAGAACCGAAATAGGCTTGGCTCATGGCTTGGATGTCTAACGAGAGTTGAGGTGTAGCGGTGGTACGTTTTACCGTTACATTTCCCGCCTCAAACTCTACGTGCCATGTACCGGTATTCCAGTCAGCATTTGCATCGTGAAGGGCGATGACTACGCTTCCGCTCTGGTCTGCGTCGGGTTTCCACGCCTCTAAAGCGGGGGAAAAATCCACCACGCGCCCTTGCGTACAGGGTTGTAGCGTGGTTCCTATGTCCCAGTGGTAGAACTGTGACCAGAGGGTATCGTCTATGGGCGCGCTCCAAGTAAACTTATCTGTCTGCATGGTGTGCCGCTTTAGAAGACCCAGTAATCCCCTCTGGGCGCGTCCTGTTAGCGCAATAAACTCCCGTATTGGGGTCTTGTCCTGTTTGCTATGCCGTATTACCAGATAGCCTTCCGCTTTGCCGTCTCGTTCGTACAGGTAGGTATAGGTGTAGTGGTCGGCTCTATCTTTGAGAATGTCCCATGCGCGTTCGGCTCTCTGCAAGCACCCCCGATATTGAGTCACAAAGGTCTCATACATTTGACGAATGGCAGGAGTGTCTTGTTCCGTCGCAACGCGACAAAATTCGGTTTCGGGGCTACTAGGCAGAATAGTGGGGGATACAGAGTAGTCGCGTTTGGTTCCTACCCACTCCCAACCAAAGCGGCGGTAGTAGTCGAAACTAAAGGGGAAGAGCGTAGAGGTGATATGCCCTGTCTCGCGCATCTGTGCAATAGTGAACTCTAGGCACTTACCTGCGTAGCCCTTGCCCCTCACTGCCGGCATACACGCCACCCCGCCAATTCCTCCCATTGGTACAACGGCGCGGTCTGCCAGATAGATGCGGTAGTCGTTTACCACCACAACGGCTTGTAGCCCTGCGCTATCAAACACCCCGCAGGTATACGATTTGCCGTGCGTAGTATCGACCCAATCCCCTACGCTATCACGCCGCTCTCCGTGATGAAAGGCTTGCGCCCAAATCGGGTTGGCGAGAGGTATCTCTTCTGGTGTCAAAACTCGAATTTCCAACATGGGACTCCGTTTCTAAACTGTTCAGTAAGTAAACTATTTTCTAGGGGGAGGGTTCACGGCGCGGAACGCTTACCGTCCACATATCATGCGCGAGGTGGGCATTGGGGAAAATCTCTTGTGCCTCCGCCAACAACTCCGTTAGTCCTCTCTCGGTATCTCCCTCATAACGTGCGCTAAAGTGGGTCAGCGCGAGCATCTTCGCACCTGCCTGTAGTGCGACCTCCGCCGCCGACTTCGCAGTAGAGTGGTTTGCGCGGTCTGCCAAAGCCTTATCGGTGTGCATATAGGTCGCTTCGTGGATAAGCAAATCGCAGTCTTGCGCGAGTTCTATGGCGTTTGGCGTGAAGGTGGTATCTCCGCAGAACACGATTTTGCGCCCTTGCCTCTCTGCGCCCACAAGAGAAGCCCCCTCTATTGTGCGTCCATCGGGAAGCGTTACCGTCTCGCCGCGTTTGAGTTGTCCATAGAGCGGACCCTCTGGTATCCTTAACGCTTGTGCGCGTTCTACCTCAAAGCGTCCGGGCAGAGTTTTTTCGCATACCGCATACCCAAAGGTGGTAATGCCGTGCGCCATGGGGGCGGCAAAAACCTCTAACCTCTCTGTGTCGCACACCCTGCCCGGTTTGGTAATCTCTATCTGAATGGGGTACTGTAGCCGGGTGCGACTTGTGTCTAAGGAGCAACGGACATACTCGGCAAGCCCTTGCGGTCCATAAATCGTAACCGGAGTCTCGATACCGTCTTGCAGAGAGCGGCTTGCGAGTAGCCCTACCAGTCCAAAAAGGTGGTCGCCGTGCAGGTGGGTAATAAATATCTTTTCGAGTTGGCTAAGGCGAAGCGGAGAGCGTAGTACCTGATGTTGCGTACCCTCTCCGCAGTCGAAGAGCCAGAGTTTGGACTGCTGGTCGAGTTGGAGCGCGATACTGGTAACGTTTCGTTTGCGAGTGGGCGCACCCGCGCTAGTGCCTAAGAAGGTAATCTTCACCTAAAAAAACCTTTGTAAAACCTTAAAATTTGTTTCAAAACCCCTTGACTTTTAGAAACAGACCCCCTAGAATAGAAATTGACTATGAAAGGGGGTGGTGACTAGCATGGATTACAGTCAACGAGGTGACCAGGCGGACTAGCCTGTTTTAGCCGCTTTCTGTTTTTGCTTCGCCCTTCGCTTCTGCGTCGGTGAACCAATTTAAGAAAGTGCAGGTCATGAACGGGCATCCGCCCTGTTCGCCTGATGAAGCCCGAACGCGCACTGCGCGTTCGGGCTATAACTTTTTCTAGTTCCCCAACCCGACAATGGCACTTGCACCTACTATCACCAACGAGGAGAACATCCTTCCATCTGAACTATCCTTACCAACGCACATCACCTTATCTCCTGCCCGTAAATCGGCAAAACGAATGGGTACAAGGTCGGCAACCGGAGTCTGCCCCGGTATAATCACCACAAGGTCTTCCCCCTTTTCACGAGTGATAACAAACGGACTAAGAGAGGCTACTTTCCCCGTCATGGCAAGGCTCTCTGATTCGGGACCGCGGAACATGGCAAACATCTCATTCGCAGGTACTTTGGGGTAGGAGTTTTTGCCGATGAGAAGTATCGCCGCAACGTATATCTTCGCGCCGAGCCTATCAGTTTGGTACTTTCCTTGCGCCGTTATGGTGTCGCCGATTTTCACGGTGTCGGGGTCTATGGGGATTTGGCGATACAGTTTGGCTTCGGGGTGGATAAACACACCCACGTTCTGCTCGGCAAAGCGAGGGCGAAACTCTACTTCTCTATCGCGTACCTTTACCACCTCCCCAAACAGAGAACTCTGGCTGTCAGGGGCTTGCTGTAGTTCGATACGAGCGGCAAGCAAGAGTCCATCTGCGGAGCGTTTGCCGTATACCGCTATGGCTTGCGAAACACGAAGATTGTTGGCGGGACCTTGTACGGTCTTCATAACGGGGGTGTTCGGAGCGGTGAGAACGGGTAAATCCGCCCCTGCATCGTCCGTTACGGTAAGGGGTTGGAGCGTTTTGATTTTTCCGCCCCACATCACCGAATTACCATACCCACCTGCCTGTATCCCTTTCGTCTCCCCTCCGAAAAAGCCATCGTTTGCGGTAGGAGCCATTATCATATTTGCGATAAGGGGTTTTCCTGCGATTTTGTCACCCATCGCCATAATACGCATTCCTACCGTCAAATCTTTGATGGGCAGAAACTGCATGGTTTGGAGTTTGGTATCGGCATTGATAAGGACGCGGGTAAGTTGGGACGAGAAGCGAGGGCGTACCTGCAACACGTCTGCCCGTACCGAAACTATCGTGCCTGTGAGTTGCGGAAACCAGCTTGCCCCTGCGGGTTCGTCGTCGTCTGCGCGTACACTCGGAGCCAACCCTATCAGAAGAGCCAGCATCAGCCCTTTGAAAACTGCTTTTTGCATCTATTTGCCCTCCTGAGCCATTTTTTCGCGTAGGTTGCCATACGCCACGATACCCTCTGTACCTACATAGACCCGCCCATTCGCTACGGTAGGGCAAGAGAACTTACGTGCGTCCTTGAGTACATCGCGTTTTGCCTGCATATTGGAGTGGTAGAGTTCCTGCCCCGTGAGTGCGTCGTAGGCATGGAGTACTCCATCCTCCCCCGAATCGCCGTCGTTTTTGTTCGATTCTATCACCCAAACAATCGCGTCCTTATGCCCATTACTAGAGACAGTAGGCGCGCCCGGCTGGTTGAGGGTCTTCTTGAGTGTCCAAGCGGTCTCTAGTTTGGGTTTCTTTTGGCTGGTATCTATTCGCATGGCAACTACACCCGCTTCGCCTTTGGGACCGGTTTCGTTCCCAGAGACATAGACGATTTTATTGGTGTCGCCTCCATCGAAAAAAGCGGGGGTCGTCTTGATGTTGCTATGGTAGAAGGCTTTGGGGTCTCCAAAGAGACGTTGCTTGTGTAGTTCACCACCCACACCGCCCAGATTGTCGCGGTCTACCATATAGATAAACCCATCCTTCCCGCAGGTAACAAGGAGTTTTCGTCCTCCGATGTCGGGAAGCACAATACCACTAGAGCCTCCCATATCTTGGTCGGTGGCATCCAGAAACTTGAAGTTGCCGGGGACATAGTAGTCACGTTTGTCTTTGGTCATGCGAATCTCGCTACCAGTAGGAATCAGTTTGAGGATGCTTTCGCATACGTTTTCGCCGCCCGTATCGAGGTCATAACTGCCTCTATCGGTTCCCAAGCCCCCGTTACCCGTCACCGCAAAAAGGTTGCCGTCGCGGTCTGCCGACACCCCCGCCGAACCCCACATACCGCCGCCGTCGATGGTGGGCGCGGGAGTAAAAGCGCGTTGGGGAGAGGAGGGGTCTTGTACATTCAAACCAATGACCCAACCGTGCCACTCACCCACATCGCACCGTGACCCGAAGGGGATATAGAGCCAGCCCTTTACGAGATTGAGTGCGCCCCGTTGGGTCAGTTGCCCCGCATCGAAGTCTAGCCCTTTATAGTGTCCCTTTAGGGTTTGCGGGTAGCCTTTTTTAATCTCGCCAGTGAGGATGTCTAACGCCCATACCCGATATGCCTGGCGGATACCGGGCTGTGTTACCCCACACACATATATCGTTTTGCGCCCCAAGTCAATAACGGGGGTGGAGGTGATACCGTGATAGGGGCGGATGTTGTTGCAGTCGTTGTACTGCGCTTCGTTGAGGTAGGGGGCAACGGTCTTTTGCCACAAAATCTCACCCGTAACCGCGTCTAGGGCATAGACGTTGTTCTTTTCGGTTCCGGTATAGAGTACATCTCGCTTTTTGCCCTTGATGTTTAGGTTCGAGATATGTAGGGGTGAGCCGTATATCTGACCATCTAGCGGAACCTCCCAGATTTTACCGAAATCGTTGGGGTTGACGGTTTGGGGGCTAAGTTTGACTTCGTTGCGGTTCCAGCCCAAACGCGCCTCGTCACCATGAAACGTAGTGATGTGAACCCCCTGCGCCTGTGCCGAGGTATCTAGCCCACAAGCGACGAGGCAGAAGGCTAGGGAGGCGATATTTCGCAATGCAGAAATAGGTTTCAATGCGGTTCCTCCTTGTTATAAGTGCCACGGGGCGCGGTAGGGGCGATAGAGCCAGCGGTTCGCCTCCTCGTTGCCTACGATGCGCTCTGTTTGCGGATTCCAGTTGATCTTTTGCCCCGAACGAATGGCGATATTTCCTAAATGGCACACCGTTACCGAGCGGAATCCGATCTCGGCATCGCATATCGGGGTTTGGCGGGTACGAATGCACTCTAACCAGTTTTCGTGATGTTCCGGACTCTCGTAGAGGTGAACATCGTTTGCGCCCAGTTGTATCTCCAATAGGTCGGGTGAAGAGGCATCTAGCACCCCCCTATCCACGAATATCCACCCGTTTGTACCTACAAAGCGCACTCCGCGCTGGAGGTTACTACAGCGCAAGCGCACTCCATTGGCGTAGGTATAGAGTATCTCGAAGGTACTAGCGGTATCGAACGCACCTTCGGTGGGGAAGGTAGCGTACCCCTCTATCTCCACCGGTCCCGATTCGTCCATGCCTAGCCCCCACTGTGCGATGTCGTTCTGGTGTGCGCCCCAGTCGGTCATCATCCCCCCGGAGTAGTCGTAAAACCAGCGGAAGTTGAAGCCAAAGCGGTCTGTTTGAAACGGCACAAGCGGCGCAGGACCGAGGTACATCTTCCAGTCCAGCCCTTTGGGTGGGTTGGTAATGCGTGGGTCGCCGCCTTTGGGTGCCCCCGAAAAGCCCGTATGTACGGTATGCACCTTTCCGATTTTGCCGCTTCGTACCAGTTCGCAGGCGTAACGGAACTTGCTATCCGAACGCTGTTGGCTTCCTACTTGGCACACTCTTCCGTAGCGGCGTATCGCATTGATAACGGGTCTCCCCTCTCCAATCGAGTAGGTAAAGGGCTTTTCGCAGTAGATGTCTTTTCCTGCCTCCGCCGCGTTTTTGGTGATGAGTGCGTGCCAGTGGTCTGGGGTGGCTATCAGTACCGTGTCGATGTCTTTTCTGTCCAAAATGTAGCGGTAGTCGTTGTAGGCGGCGCAGTGTTCCCCTATCTTCATTTTGGTCTTCATGCGGTAGGGTTCGTACACATCACATACCGCAAGAATATCCACATCGCGCCGCCCCATCAGTTTATCGAGGTGCGCGTTTCCCATACCCCCCGCGCCAATCAGCGCAATAGACACCCGATTAGAGACCGCTTGCCGGTTTGCATTGCCAAGCGCGTTCGAGGGAACGAGGGTAGGAAGCAGACCGGTCGCAAGGGAGGTTGTCAGGAACTGCTTTCGTGAGAGGGTGGGTTTCAATCTCATGCTTTTGCGGTAAGTCCTAAGTTACGGGCGTGGAAAGCAATCGCCTCTTGTACATGAATATCCCAGTAGTCCCACGTATGCGCTCCGGGAAACTCTTCGTACTCATGCGGGTAGCCTATCGCTTCGAGGTGGGCATGGAAGGCGCGGTTGTAGTCGATGAGGAAATCGTCTACCCCGCAGTCGATACGCAGATGGGGACGCTGTGACGGCTTGAGGTTTTCGGCAAGAGCAAAGCAGTCGTTCTCACCTCCTACGGGGCTATCTCCAATAATCCGCCGGAACTCCGTCGCGAAGGTGTTGGCGGGGTCGTCGGGTAGAGGTGTGTGTGCGAAGGCAACCGCTCCCGAATGGCTGACCGCAGAGGAGAAGAGGTGCGGGTATTTGAGGGCGAGTTTTGCCGCGCCATACCCACCCATAGATAGCCCACCAATACAACGTCCCTCCCGTGTGGCGTTGGTCTGGAAAAGGGTATCTATATAGTTTACGAGGTCGTGTACGAGGGCAGTCTCCCACTTCATTCCCTCTACCGCATCGCAGTAGAAGCCGCGCCCTCCATCGGGCATAACGACAATGAGAGGCAAATCTGCCACATAGCGTTCTATGCTCGTGCGGCGTTGCCAAATACTCTGGTCGTCCGACAAGCCGTGCAGAAGGTAGAAGGTCGCAAAGGGGGCAGTAAGATTTTTTTCGGGCAGAATAACAGTGGCGGAGGTCGCTTTTTGCAGTGCCTCGCTAAAAAACTTGATTTCGCAAACAGCCATGGGGGGCGGTTCCTTTCCCAAAAACAGGTGTAAAACGAGATAGTACTATGATTCGCGATTGGAAGCGATTCCCCTCCTGTAATTTTGCGAAGGAGTAGGGTAGAATCTGTTTGCGAGAAGGTTGGATGGTCGCTCCTGCCGTTTTGGTTGGGAGAGGAAAGTCCGGGCTTCATAGGGCGCGATGCCGGATAACGTCCGGGCGGGGCAACCCGACGGAAAGTGCCACAGAAAAGACACAGCCGCGCCTTCGGGTGGCGGCAACGGTGAAATGGTGCGGTAAAAGCGCACCAGCGGCGTGGAGACACGTCGGCTAGGTAAACCCCATCGGAAGCAAGGTCAGACAGAAGGGGCTGAGGTGGCTCCGCCGACCCTTCGGGATAGACCGCATGAGGAGTTGGGTAACTAACTTCCTAGAGAGATGACCATACAAATACAGAACCCGGCTTATAGACCTTCTCGCTTTTACGATTGCCAATCCCCCCGCAGTACCCCCTAACCCTCTTTTATACAGGTGATAGTTCGTCATCCTAAGCACCTAATAGCGTTATGTGATTACGCTACCCCTCCCGTTCACGAGAGCGTAGTAACTCTTCGGTGGGCTCTGCTTGCTCTTGGCTAGGGCGTAGCAGTTCGTTACTGTGTTCGGGGAGAGCGGAGGCGCGTAGCAAGGTCTGTACCTCTTGCACTCGCTCTATGTTTTGACGTAGGTAGCCCGCACAAGTCTCAGCGGCTTCGTGGAGAGTAGGGTCGGTGTTACGATTCAGTAGGCTCTCTACCGCCTCTAGCGCAGAGGCATCTCCTACCTGTTCATAAGCTTTGAGTATCGCGAGTTTGAAAGCGGTAGCGGGCATTTGCCGTGTGTAGGAGTGTAGTAGGCTTTTGTTTAGCAGTTGCCTGTGTTCGGGAGTGAGGAGAGGGGCATCCGCCAACTTCATCATAGGGAGCAAGAGGGTGAGGCACTGCTCAATCGTAGGCTCGGTACGGCGTTTTGTGACTCCATACTTAATGAGAAGCGGAACATACCTCACCTCTTGGTTTTGCTGTAGTAACTTGGCAAAGGTGAGCAGAGAGCTAGATTCGCGTGTGTAAGCCCCTCCGCACCACAGAAGTGCGTATATGCCATAGATAATCTGCCCGGAAACCCAACCATGTCCCAACGCATCCCAAAAAAGGTATAACCAAAGCCATTTAAACGCGAATGTAGTGTATCGGGTTACACGGTGTGATACTGCTATCATTGCCAAAAGCACCTGTATGCCCGGCTCTCCTTGTGCTAGTAACTCCTTTACGGTAGCCCTCCTACCCTCTTCACTAAAGAGGTTATTCGCTCTACAGTACAGTACGAAACGCTCCAACCAGTTCAGTTTTAGCGGCGCAAGAGCGGGTTTGGTAGGCATGGCATGTCCCTAGTCGATATAGACAAACTCGTTTGCACTTAGGAGAGCCAAGCAGAAATCTGCGAGGGCAGTACTCGCTGCAACGTCCGCCGATTTCCCCGTGCGTTGATAGCGCAGGGTTTGCGACTGCACGAAGCCCAACGCCTCTCGCATTTCGTTTTCGGAAGGAGGGCGCACCAGTGCCAAAAGGTACGCTTTTCGGATGCGGCTTTTCAGGGTTTCGTAGTCGGAGAGGGGCTTTTCGGCTTGGGTTTCGCGCAGAACCCGTCCGGCGAAGTGGGCGGCTTGTGTCATCATAAAGCGGCTATTGAGGAGGGTAAGTGCTTGGGTTGGAGTGGTGGAGGTGGCTCTGCGCGTGCAGTTCGTCTCCATCACGGGGCTATCAAAGACGTTTAGGAAGGTGACGGGCAACGAGCGGCGTACCAGCAGGTAGAGCGAACGCCGCCCCCCTTTCTCCTCACCGCTTGCCACAATCTCGCCCGTGTCCCGCATCTCGTTTCCGATAGGTGCGCCGTACATCGTTGTATCCAGCGTTCCCGTAGTAGCCAGTATCCCATCCCTAATCGCCTCCGCCTCTAAACGTCGCGCCCGTTGCCGCCAAAGCAGTCGGTTCTCCACATCTTTCGCGGCGCACTCCGGACGGTAGGCGGAGGCTTGGCAGTAGGTATCACTCGTTACGATAAGGCGATGGAGCGGCTTGAGTGTCCACGCGCTACTCCCCGCAATTCCACGTACAAACTGCGTAGCCAGCCAGTCTAGCAGTTGCGGATGAGTTGGCTGTTGCCCTGAACGCCCAAAATTCTCTATTGAGGGGACTATCCCTACCCCAAAATGGTGCGCCCATACTCTATTCACTAGCACTCGTGCCGTAAGCGGGTTATCGGGGCGCGTTATCCACTCCGCAAGGGCGAGTCGCCTTCTGGTAGTGTTCGCCTCCTTAGCGATGGCGGGGAGTTGGAAAGGGTGCTTGGGGTCGTTTAGAACGGCAGGTATGCCGGGTTCCACCGCCTCCCCCAGTTTGGTATACTCCCCACGTAGGAGAATATGCGTGGTAGGAGGTTGGGTATCTTGGTCGTATAGGGCGCGTATCTCTTGGAGCCTGACCCGCTTACCCTCCTCCTTAGCACGTGCCTCCGCTATCGCTTTGAGTTCGGACTGGAAGGCGGGGAACTGCTTGGAAAGAACCTCCACGCTTGCGTTGGGGCTACCTTTAAGTTTGGCGCGGTACTCCCCAATAAGTCTCTGTTCTCGTTGCACCAAGCCTTGCAGGGCAGTATCTACCTGTGCGTTTACCGCTTTGGCGTGTGTCTGCTCCTCTGCGGTTCCTGCTACAATCACGCGGCGGTAGGTCGGTAGCAGTTTACCGGTGGGTCGAATGGCTCCTGCCAGTATCGCCTGTAGACGGTAGTAGTCTTTTTGAGAGAGAGGCTCGTACTTGTGGTCGTGGCAACGCGCACACTGGAGAGTTACGCCGAGAGTAGAGGAGACGAGTATCGTCTGGGTATCGTGCAACATTCGGTACTGATACTCGGTGAACTGGTGTTCGTTGAAGTCGTCGCGGGTGGCATCGACAGCCGTTCTCAGGAAGCCCGTCGCGGTGACTGCCTCCTCAATTTCGGGTGTCCACTGCTTTGCGTTACGATAACCGCTCAGTTCGTCCCCCGCTATCTGCTCTTTTAGAAAACGGTTATAGGGCTTGTCGGCGTTCAGACTACGAATCACGTAGTCGCGGTATCGCCAAGCGTTCTCGCGGATTCTATCCTCTTGCAGTACCCCCTCGCTATCGGCGTACCCTGCGGTATCTAGCCAGTACCGCGCCCACCGCTCTCCATATCGCGAGTCTGCTAGAAGGCGGTTGACCACCTTTTCGTAGGCGTTGGGAGAGGTGTCGGCGAGGAAATCGGCAACCTCTTTGGGGGTAGGCGGTAGCCCGATAAGGTCGTAGGTAACACGGCGCAAGAGGGTACGGCGGTCTGCACGGGGCGAGAGGGATAGCCCTTTTTTCTGTAAGGCGGAGACGATAAACGAATCTATGGGGTTGGCGGCTTTTACAGAGGGAACAGGGGGGCATATCGGCGCACGAAACGCCCAGTGTCCGCTCTCTTTGGTGCTTCCTTTCGCCCCCGTCTCAATCCAGTGGGCGATTTTTTGAACCTCAGAGGCAGAGAGTTTGTTAGGACTAGGCGGCATTTTACCCGATTTTACGGCGGTATAGAGGCGGCTCTTTTCGGGAGTTCCTACCACGATTGCCGTTCCGAAGTTTCCACCTTGTAAGGCACTTCCCAGAGTGCGTAAGTCCAGCCCTGCTTGTGCCATTCCCGCTCCATGACACCCAAAACAGCGGGCTTGTAGTAGGGGGAGGATGTCGCGCTCGTAGGTTATGGGGGGAGTGGTGGGCTTGGGAGTATCCGCAAAAGCGAACAGGGAAAGCCCCACAAATGCGACCAGTAGCAACCCGTATAAAAAACTTCTCTTCACGCTGTTACCCCTCTTCCTCTTCCAAACTGCCTTGACAATAGAGCCGTTTCCCGATACAATGACAACAGAGCTTTCGTCATTTCAAGGAAAAGGTTGGCGTTATGGCAATCAAACACCCTATACACTCTATTCCCAATACTACGGAGGCGGATATCGACTCAAAGCGAGTTACACCTATCGTTCTGTCTGCCTCTGAGACGAAGGATTTGCTCCAAAGTCTTCATGCCGCGCCTCAACCTCTCTCTTTAGAGGTACAGAACGCGATAGCGAACTATAAGCGCATTAAGGCGAAGCCTCTACCCAAATGAACAAGGGAGTAGAGCCGCCCCAATACACATTAGAGAAGTTGGCAACACACCATGATATTTGGTCGTTTGACTGCCAACACTCCTATCTGAACGCTTTTCTTTTTTATCACGCTTTGCGTGAAACACTCCACGACCTCTCACTAACCTTTGTGCTTTGCGATAACTCCCATTCACCAGCAAAAGTCGCAGGATATTTCACTTTGCGCTCTGACTCCTACTACCCCGAAGACCATAGCGAAGTAGATTTGATACCCGTTGTTGAGCTGGTGGCGTTGGCACGAGATAAGGACTATAGTAGGCAAGGTATTGGTGACTATCTGTTGATAGAAGCCCTGAAAAATGTATATAACGCCTCAAAACTGGTTGGTATTACGGGGATACACCTCGCACCTAGCCAAGAGGGGACACGTCTCTACAAAAGATACAACTTTGGTACACATCCGCTCTCCTATCGCCGAGATTTACTTTTCTTGCCCTCCAACACTATTCGCCAAATCGTTCAACCTCTCTTGGCAGAAGAGACTGATTTGGAATAGAAGCAGTAGGTAATATCTCTCAATCCTCTTCTTCTTTCCCCAATGCCGCCGCTACGTTTCGCATTAGCCCTTTGTGTTTGGCACGTTTCACAGGAGATTTACGGAACTTCTCTCGAAATTCCTCCTCACTTAGCAGAGCAAGTTCGGAAAGGCGCGGAGTATCGGTTATCGGGCGGGGTTGGAAGGCGGTTTCTTGGGTGGGGGTGGCACGGCGCAGGTTGAAGGGGCATACCTCTTGGCAGATGTCGCACCCAAAGATACGGTTTCCCGATGCGGAGAGGGCGGGGTGGAACTCCTCTGGTATGTCGCCTTTCAGTTCGATGGTAAGGTAGGAGATACAACGACGTGCGTCTAGTTGGTAGGGGGCGATGATAGCGTGGGTGGGGCAAGCGTCGATACAGCGGGTACAGGTTCCACATCCGCCAAAAGCGGGGGTATCGCGTGGCAGGAGTATGTTTGTGATAATTTCGCCAAGCAGGAAGTAGGAGCCGCGTTTGGTGTTGATAAGGAGGGTGTTTTTTCCGAACCAGCCCAGCCCAGCGCGTTGCGCGACTTCGCGCTCCAAAAGCGGTCCGGTATCTACATAGACGCGCCCCGTCGTCTCCTCTCCTGCCAACTCTTTTAGGTATGCCAATAACTCCCGTAGACGCGGGGTCATTATGTCGTGATAGTCGTCGCCACGGGCATAGCGGGCAAAAATAGCGGCATCGGGGTCGAGGTTTTCTGGAGTTCCTGCCCCGTCCGCCCCCATATAGTTCATGCCCACCACAATAATCGACTGTGCATTAGGAAGCAGTTCGGAGGGGTCTAGTCTGCGGTGAATATCACGGGTAAGGTAGTGCATCTCGCCAGCATAGCCCTGCTCCACCCACTCCCAGTAGGCAGTTGCAAAAACAGAAGGCTCTGCCCCCGTAATGCCTACAAGTTCGAAGCCGAGTGCGTGTGCGCGTTGCTTTACTGCGTCTGCCCAAGCGTGTTGTGTTTCAGAGAACATCTTCTAAGCAGGTCTCCCATGAATCACGAGGGAGGGGTGCTATAGTAAGCCCCCTCCCTTACGCGAAGTACTCCCCTTATGCTCTGCTCTTACTTGGAGCGTGTTGCTTTCGCCTCTTGCCCTACAGGAATATCTACCGGAAGTGGGCGCACCACCCCGTTGGGGGCGACAGGGAGGGTAGTCATTAGGACTGCGTCGATTCCAAAGCGGTACTCCTTGTCGGCGGCAGGTCCTTCCACACGCATCGTAAAGCGTTGGTTCAGCCCTTTTTTCAGGTTCACATTTCCCAAGAACACCCAGCCCATCTGCTGTGCTTTATAGCGTACCCCAATAGGGCGCGGGTCGGCGATAGGCTGGGCAGGTTCTGCGTTTACATACCACGTAATCGGTGAGGTGTGCTTGCTAGGAACGGTTCCTGCCAACCAGATACTGTATCTCCCGTCCCGCAGGACATCGAAAGTGTAGACGGCTCCATAGGGCAACTTGCTAGAGGGGGGCGATGTGGTAGAGAGGCTGAGGTATGCCTGATTACTCGTCTCTGCATCGTAACTTACTTCTGTGAAGGTGTGCCTTTGGGTACTTTCCCCTTCTAACCAGATGTAGGGTGAGGTGCGTGCTATTAGTTCGTCTATTTCGCGGCGGCAGTCACTAAAGGAGATTTCGTAGTTGCCTTGTGTGTAACTTGCTGTTGCGACCTCTATCTTACCGCGCTCCTCAATCCCTGTTAGGACTTTGAGGTCTGTAGCATACGTTGCCAACGCCTTGAACTGTGTAAGGGCATCCAGAGCGGCTTCGGCGGGGAAGAGCATCTGCTTGTTGGGTACAAGAATAACGGGGCGTTCGTCGATGATAACCTCTAGAGTGGTCTTGTTCAGAACTTTGGTAGGAACGGGCGTACCATCGGCGTAGAACGCGAACACGGCTTTGGGGTTGGGTACTTGGAAGTGAGTTTTGCGCGTACCCCGCAACGATTGAATAACGTAACGAGTCCGTGCCTCTCCTCTACCGAGAGTGTAACCTGTGTAGGAGGGCCACCAGTCGAGATAGTCTCCAAGTACATACTTCCCTAGCCACAGTACGTTGGTGGTAGAAGGAACGAACCCATAACGCGCCATACCGGGGCTAAACTGCGGAAAGGTAAGCGTAGGGGGCGACTCGGTAGAGAATAGGTTTGCCGCAACTTCAGTTTGGAAACTGGTAAGAGTGGTAAGGGCTTCGGGGGACTGTAGCCAGTCTGCGCCTTGTGTGGGCTGGAAGTCTCCTAAGAAGAAGCCTTTGCTTCCCGATTTTTTTGCAGTGCTGAAATCGGCTTGGGCAGAGGGGGCGAGGTTTGCGGTGTTCTCGGCTTCGGTTTCGGTGACGAGGCTCCAGAGGTTGCGTTTTGCCTGCTCTATGGCACTATAGGCGGGGGTAAGTTTGCGGCTTAGGCTGGTGGTATCTCCCGACTGGAGTGCCACGCTCAAGCCATCGTAGCCGCCTTCCGAATCGGGGTTCAGGAAGATGGGGTGCTGTTGTGTCCATGTGTACACCACGGGAACATTGGCAACGTTGCGCTTGAGGATGTTCGCCATGGTATTCATATAGTACAGAATACTCTCGTTTCGGAACTGCAAAAAGTCTTGCCACCACCGCGATTGGCTCATGTCTGTCGAGAGGCTTTTGCGCTTTATGGGGTCGTAGTAGAAGGCAAGTCCGCGTGTATTTGCCCATAGCGGAGTGAGTTGTGCCATCTGCCCATGCGTCTTGTAGTCTGCGCCTAGCAGTGACCAAGCAGCTTTTAAGTCCTCTACGGAGGGGTACTGCCGAATAAGCCACGCCTCAAACTCTAGTCGGAAAGTGGGCGAATCGGGGATAAGGTAGTCGCGCTCTCCCTCTATGCCCATGCTACGCGCTAAGGGGTCGTGGAAGAAGCGTAGCCCTGCCCCAAACTTTATCTGTTTTAGGTATGCCAGTAGGCTATCTCGATAGCCGTCGAAGCCGCTCCATAGGTCGGGCAAAGAGCCTTTTTCCGCAGGGAAACTTTTGTGCGGATAGACTAGGGCAACGGTGCGCCCTGTGTCGGGGGGCGGCTCGATGGGAACGGTGAGAACGGGGGAGGTGATAGGAAAATAGGCGTTCTCTACCACGAGGCGGGAGTTGGTGACATCGTAGAGGTAGAACAGCGTAGAATCGGCGTTGGGTATTGTCCACTGGGCGGTGAGGTCTTCGCGGGTGTCGTACCGATAGGAGGCGGGTTTTACCACCGTACCTGTGAGGGGGGCGGTAATCCCTTTTCCAAAGGATAGCCCATACCGAAACTCATTGGCATCAAGGTAACTAACGAGACGTTGGAGGGCAGTTGCGGGTATCTCTGTTAGTGACTTTTCGCACCAGATGATGAGGTCGTGAATCCCTTTTGCTTTTAGGTTGGCAAGTGCTTTTACGTCCTCTTGCCACACGGTATCGGTGGGTGTGGAGAGCGAGCGGGGGGCAAACTTACCACCGACAGGGACGTAGGGCGCGTTATCCCATATTAGGCAGTGATGTTCGTTTACTGACCATGCGTGCTTTGTCCCTGTAGCATCGGTGTAGGAGCCGGAGGTCGTTATGCGCGTCTCTGGAACTCCGAAGGGTGTGGTTTCGATGGAGAGACCCTGCGGAAAGGGCTTTTTTTGGGCAAAAACGCTACTCCCTGAGATATACAGAGCGAATAGCCCTAGGGCGAAAGTAGTACACCATAAATGTTTTCGGGGGGGCAAGTGCATGGTTCTATCGTACCTTTTGGTGAGGCTGCTCCTATTTAAAAGGAGTGGCTTTAGAGAATTAGTACTCCGATACGGGCGAGAAATGGATAACGGTAACGGTGTCTTCCACCGAGATGTCTTCGGTGTAGATACGCCTCAGCAAATTCAGAAGGTCATCGGTGGTACGAAATTCGGGGTTCTCTTTCTGAATTTCACGTGGGGAGAGCGAGTCGATGGTCTTCACCTCTACTCTGTCCAGAATACAGGTAAACAGTTTTTGCCGCCGCCCAAAGCGGGGTCCCACCGTTACCCATGCCAACATACCTGACTGATATTTGTCGGATTTATCTCCCAAGCGAACCGTAATGGTCTTACGACCATTTTTGAGCACCTCTTCGTAGAATTCGGAGTAGAAATTTAGAGCGAACATGAATCGGAGTGGTTTCCTTTGGTACGAGAATTCTTGAGGGTTTCATAGTAACACAAAAGAGCCTTCTCGTCAACTATAGGGACGAGAGCGTAATAGGGCTTTGTTCGCTAGGGAGTAGGATTTCGTACAGGAGAGAGCCTTCAATCTTTTCTTTTCCGTTTCTGCAACCGAGTTTCTAGAGCATTGTACTTTTGTTTGGGGCTACCCCAAAAGAAGCAACTTGGGCTATAATACAACTATGCCCACCCCACAGATACAGGAAAAACTGAAGACCCTGCCCACCAAGCCCGGCTGTTATCTCTATAAGGATAGTGTGGGAACCATTATCTACGTCGGGAAAGCCATTAACCTCCGCAATCGAGTGCGCTCCTACTTCCAACCCGCTGCAAACCATACTCCCAAAGTGCGCCGACTGGTACAAAACATTGTGGATATGGAGTACATCGTGGTCGATAGCGAACTAGAGGCTCTGGTGCTAGAGTGTTCGCTCATCAAGAAGCATCAGCCGCACTACAACGTGCGCCTTCGCGACGACAAGCAGTACCCCTATATCTGCCTCACCATGAACGAACCCTTCCCCCGTCTGATAGTGGTGCGCCGTGCCAAGGACGATAAAAACCGCTACTTTGGTCCCTACCCCAACTCCCGTGCCGTCTACAACACGATGGAGCTGGTCAATCGGCTCTTTCCGCTCATTGCCTGTGGGAAGAGTTTCGATGGTAGACCCGTACAAAAGCCCTGCCTCTATCACCATTTGGGGCAGTGCTTGGCTCCTTGCGCGGGTATTGCCGACAAAGAGGAGTACCTTACAGCGGCAAAGGATGTAGGCGATTTTTTGGAAGGGCGGCAAGAGCATATTCTCAAACGCTTACGGGTAGAGATGGAAGAGGCGGCAGAAGACCTTGCTTTTGAACGCGCCGCACGGCTACGAGACCGTTTGCAGGGGGTAGAGGAGGTGCTCCAACGCCAAAAGGTTATCTCCAACGACTTTATCGACCAAGATGTTATCGCCGTGGTAGAAGATACCTCCGGCTTGGGAAGTGCCTGTGTGCAGATGTTCTATGTGCGCGGCGGCAAACTGATAGGGCAGAGCCACTATTTTGTGGAGGGGGCTGGCGACGAAATGCACTCCGATATTGTGCAGGAGTTTGTGAAGCAGTACTACCAAAACGCGAACTACATCCCTCAAGAGATTCTTCTGCCCGAAAACCTTACCGAAATGGGTATTATTCAGTCGTGGTTGAAGCATAAGAAGGGCAAGAAGGTAGAGATACACGTCCCTGTGCGCGGGGATAAGCGCAAACTGGTAGAGATGGCAACCGAAAACGCTGTTCATGCCCTAGACCAGATAAAAGCGGAGATGCGTGCCAAACTGGGAAGCACTGAAGTAGCCCTAAATCAGTTGGCAGAAGCACTTGGACTGCCCGAATCTCCAAAAAGAATCGAATGTTTTGATATTTCTAACACACAAGGGGAAAACCAAGTCGCCTCGATGGTCGTATGTGAGAATGGAGAGATGAATAAGCAAGAGTATCGCCGCTTCAAAATTAAACGCGAAGACGACAAACCCAACGACTTCGCCTCCATGCGAGAGGTGATAACGCGCCGACTAAATGAGGCAAAACAGAACCATCCGCGCTTCAACCGCTTGCCTAGCCTTATCATCGTAGATGGTGGGAAGGGGCAGGTGGCGTATGCAAAAGCGGCAATGGAAGAGGTGGATTTGCACGTTCCACTAGCGGGGCTGGCAAAGCAGTTTGAGCATCTGTTTTTGCCCAATGAGAGCGACCCCATTATTCTGCCGCGCAACAGCCAAGCACTCTATCTTGTTCAGCGTATCCGTGACGAGGCGCACCGATTCGCAAACACCTATCAGGCGCAGGTACGAGATAAGCGTAACACCCGCTCCCTATTAGACGACATACCTGGTATTGGCGAAAAGCGCAGAAGGGCACTCCAACTCCATTTTGGAAGCATTAGCAAAATAAGAGCGGCTACCGTACAGGAGTTGGCGCAAGCCCCCACCATGAATCTCAAAATAGCAGAGGTTGTCTATGAACACCTCCACGAACCCGCGTAGAGAGAACTACGCGCCCACCAGAAAGGATATTTCCCATGCGAACCCGTTCCCAAAAGGGTTGGATGTTTGCCCTTCCGCTTATGTTCTTAGGCGGAGTAGCCCTTCATACCGCTCCTGCCTACGCACATTTTGCACAAGACACCACCGAGTACACCCTAAAACGTACCTACACTCCAAAAACCACCGACCACTACCGAGTTAAACTGGCACTCACCGTAAACTCTCCTCAGTTTTCTGGTGATTTAGATGCGGAGATGCGCTTTAAGGAGGTGGCAGGTGAGGTAAAGGAGGGCGAATTCAAAGTCAATACCGAATTCGTCTCTGGAGTGGCAAAACTGATGGGTGGAGAGTTCCCCCTTCCCGAAGACCAACTTCCTCCTACTGCCGTCCGTACCATCAAAGAGGGGGCAGTTACAAAGCGCGAATTCATCAACCCCAACAAAAAAGATGAGGGGATAGCAGGCTTGCTAAACATCGCAGATGCGATTATGCCCACCAAAGCCGTAAAAGCGGGCGATAAATGGGATGTAGAGTTTACCGACCCTAGCAATAAAGACGCAAAGTTCAAAATCGGAGAGGCTTCTTTAACGGGTAAAGAAAAACTCAAGGATTATGACACCGTTAAAATCCATTGGAAGGTCACTATTGCTGGTAAAAAAGATGGTAAAGAGAACAAGATGGAGTTTGAGGGGGATACCAACATCGACATTAAGTCGGGGCGGGCTATTCAGACCAAAGTTAAGGCACAAGCCAATGTTCAGGAAGGGCTGAAGATTCGTAGTTTGCAGATAGATATGCTCACTGCCAAAGAGGTAGAGGAGCTGGATAAGAAGTAAGCAACACTCTCTAACCTACTCTCCTTTCCCCCTGCGTTCAGTGGAGGAAAGGAGAGTAGGTAGTGTTTGGAGTACCGGAACCGCTTTGCGTAAACGTACAAAACTTATAAGCAACATCAGTTAGGAACTATTGAGAAGCGCAGAGCCGTAAAAAGGATGTCGCTTCTTGTGATTAAACTCCTCTTTATTAAGGTGTGGAAGATATTCTCTGGAAGGAATGACAAAACCGTGAAACGAGCAACTCTATTTGGTATTGTAACCAGTCTATTTATGGGTATAAACCTCTCTATGGGGGTAAGGGCGCAAGAGACACCTGCAAATCAGGTACTAAAGTTCAGTTTTGAGAAGGATGTTCAGAAGTGGCAAGCGATAGGAACCGACCTCACTACAGCAACCCTTGCTCATGCCACAGATCCCGCTCATGTGCATGGGGGAAGTGGTGCGCTTCAGTATAACTACAAAATCCATGAGGGGGAGAAGTCGGGGGCGTTTGGGGCGATACTTGTGGGGAAACTCGCCAAAATGAAGACCCTGCGTATCTGGGTACAGCCCGACCACAATACTGTTATTGGGGTCATCTTGCAGGAGCGTGATGGGGGGCGTTATATGGGGTTTGCGTATGTGAACGCGGATAAGTGGAACGAGATGCGCTTTGCTGTAGAAGACTTTATTCTTAGTACAAACCCCGGCGACCCCAAAGACCCCGATGGAAAACTAGACATAGAACAGGTAGACTCTATTGCCGTAACCGACTATAGCCAATGGCTTGCGGGAGGCGGTAAAGGAGAGCTACAGGAGAAGCTCTTCCCGTATCGGCGCGGCGACCATGTAATGTACCTCGATGATGTAGAGGCACTCACCGACGTTCAGCCGGAACTGACCCCAAAAAAGGGAGAGGATACTGTCGTCGACTCGCTGGAGCGTCCGCAACCCTCTTGGGTACCGCTGGGTAGTGTAAAGATGTTAAGCATTGAGGAGAGCAAGCCGCTTAAAGGCAAAAGCCTAAAGATAGAGTATAAAGTAACCCCCGATATGTTTGGAGCCGTTACCAAAAACCTAACACGCCCTCTCTTTACGCAAAACGACAAAATAGGGTTCAGTGTGGCGAGCCTAAAACCGATTCGCTTATTGGTACAGGTAGAAGATAGGCAGGGAGGACGCTACAACACTACTCTAAACCTCTTAGGGGATAGCGACCCCCGCGAAGTTATCATTGCATGGAAAGAACTCTCTATCGCCCCCGACTCCAAAACAAAGGTCTCCTTAGACCCCGCAAAAATTGTGCGCCTGTTCTTTATGGATATTACGGGCGCGATAGACACCGTTACACAAGAGAATACACTTTGGATAAATAGTCTGCGCTCTGTTCACTAAACAGACGTAGAGGGAGTGACTGAATGCCAGATTCTAAACCGCTACCAGACTGGTGGCAACGAGAACGCCAACGCCGCAACAACTGGGTTCTCATCTTTCTTATTTTGTTGTTAGGGCTGATAGGCTACTACTACTGGGTCTCTGCCTACGGAGTCATTGGTGCTCAACCGGGTGTCACCTTCGATACCAGCAACTACCTCGCCTTTATTCATGTAGACGAGAAAGGGAACTCCTCTCTCTATGCGGTTCGTGCCGATGGAACCGATTTACGCCGCCTCACCCCCGAAGGGGATAAATCCAACAAACAAGACCCCTCTTGGACACTAGACGGGAAGAGCCTACTCTACTCCTCCACCAACAACAAGAACCAAGTGATGCAGGTCTACCTTATGGGAGACGGTATCGCCAAACAGATGACCTACGGCACTGGAAACAAGTTCTCTCCTACGGCGGTAGCGGGTAGCCAGATGGTCTCCTTCCTCTCTCAAGGTGCGGTAAAAACGGTATTGATGAACGGTGAAGACGTACACCAAGTGATGCCTCCGCCCCATGCCGGACACGACGACGGCAAGGAAGAAGGGGCTCCCGAAGCCGGTGAACTACGCGGTCCCTACCTCTGGGCACAGTACTCTCCTAACGGAGAACTCCTTGCCGCTATCCAGTCTTTGAGCAGTGAGGACAACCCGCATAATCTGGGTATCTACTCACCCGGCGACCAAGTGCTTAGGGTACTCCTGAAGGGTAAAAGCGAGATATTCGACAGTGGACGCGAGATGAGCGCACACTGGGAACCCAAAGGCAAACGCCTTCTCTGCTCTTTTGCCGAGTACCATATTCCCAAGGATATGAAGCCCAAAGAGCTAAAAGATGTGGAGTTTTTGAGTGGGCTAAAACTGTGGAACTTTGAGGGGGCAAAGCCCGACTACAAGAATATCTTCGTCTCGGTGGATTACACTTTGGAACCCCGTAATATCTCTTGGTCGCCCGACGGAAACCTGGTTGCGATGGAGATATGGTATCACAAGAAGGGGGGAGACAAGGTACTCAAGGGAATTGCGGTGCTAGACATCAGCAAGGACATCTCGTTCTCTATAAAAACCGAAAAAGAGGCACTAGACTTTCCTACGATGCTTATGGCAGATAAGACTGGTAGCCCCCAACGCCCCGTATTCTCCCAAGACGGGTCACGTTTGCTGTACGAAATGGTAAAGCCGGAAGGGGGCAGAGACATCTGGGTTGCCAACCTAGATGGAACCTCTCGGAAGAACCTGACCGCTACCCTAAAAGGCGACAACGCCCAAGCCATATGGGCACCCCTCAAAAAGTAACCCCTCTATATCCCCGTAGAGGCAAAAAAAGACCGCTATCACTACACAGAGATAGCGGTCAATGTTTTACACCCCAAAATGACAACCAACTACAGAAAGGAGATCACATCTCTTTTGACGGCGATGCGTTTTGAAATGTTCCCCACTATTTTTGGTTGTCGGGCTAGTTTTTTTTACGGGCTTCTATCGCCTTGTAAATCACATCGTCCCATACCGCTAATATCGCCGGAGTACTGAATCTTTCGCGCACGTCGGGGGCATGAGAGGCGAGCAATGCCCGTTTTTCGGGGTCGTTCATCAGGGTATCGAGTGCCTGTGCGAGTGCCGCCTCGTCTTTGGGGGGTAGGAGAATACCGTCGTAGTCGGGGCGAATGAGTTCACTAGGGCCACTGGGGCAGTCGAAACTAATCACGGCACACCCTACCGCCATCGCCTCTAGCAGAGCGTTGGGAAACCCCTCCACCCAAGAGGAGAGTACAAATATCTCCGATTCGCGTAGCCTGTCGAATGGTTCGAGGGTCTGCCCCGGCAGTTGAATACGCGCCTCCATTCCTAATGCGCGTACCTGTGCCTCTAACTCTCCGCGTAGCCCCCCCTCTCCGTAGATAACAAGAGACCAGTCGGGATGTTTTTTCGCCACTTTACTAAAAGCGTTTATGAGTACGCCAAATCCCTTTTCAGAGCGTAGGCTTCCCAACGCCATAACGCGCTTTTGGGGAGAGGTGTTCGGCTCTCGCGGTTTGAGGAGAGCGGGGGAGAGGGTGATGGGGTTTGCTATTACGCGCACCCGCTTCCGAATCTCCTCCGAAAAGTAGTGGCTAGAACGCTCTGTCTGCATTACGAGGCAGTCGGCTTTGGCGTAGGTTTTGTTGCGTAGGTACTCCCACACCTTCCCAATAGAGCGTTGGGCAGGGTCGGTGCGTTCGGAGACGATAACGGGGTAGGAGTAGGGTTTCATGGCAAGGAGAGTAAGCACGTTATTGCGCGACATGAACGAGATAACCACATCGGGCTTCGTCTCCAAAATTGCCTTGCGTAGCACCCGCACCCGCACCATCATGGCAAACAAGCCCACAATCGGGTTTGGCGACGACTTCTCTATATCCAGACAGCGGTGCTTAATGGCGGGGTGCAGGGTATAGTTGGGAGTGGCTTTGCCGTCATCTATGGTTAGCAGGGTGACAGTCTCGCCGCGCTCTGCCCACGCATTGAGCAGAACCGTTGCGACACGTGCCGCCCCGCCGCCATGTAGCCCTTCACAAAAGAGGGTAATTCGCATAAAAAACCGTTTCTAACTCATGTTAGGCACTCGCCCTCATTCTGTCCTTGCAGGACATCTTTCCCCCAAGTTTGGGGGAAAGAGAGAATAGAGAGGTATGCTCGTTATGAGCAAGGTATACCTGTGCCAAAAGGCTGGAACCTTACTACACATTGCATTCGCCTCTTCGCCCAAACTTGGGAGAAGAGGTTGGTGATGAGGGCTA
>OMJJ01000120.1 GCA_900299305.1 bacterium
AGATCACGAACTTCCAGTACTGGCATGGGGTTAGAGAATATCGGATTCGGCAATCGGAAGAAACTTTTTGAGTTAGAGGTTACGGGGAAACCGACGTTGACCGATAATACTCCGACACTCAGCGACAATCCATACTAATTGTCAATCTAAGTTCAGATAGAGAGAACACCCTAGGCAAACATGAACCCTGATATAATCGCCCCCATGCCGAAGAAGATCCGCGTTGTAGTAGCGGACGACGAGGCCTCGTACCGCAAGGCGCTCGAAAAGACACTTGCGCTAATGGCGGATTGTGAGGTTATTGCCGTTTGTAAGGATGGTCAGGAAGCACTCGATGCTTGTCTCTCTGATCCACCCGATGTTCTTTTGACCGATATCAACATGCCTCGCATGAGCGGTATCGAATTGACTCGAAAACTCCTCAAGAAGGAGAAGCTGCTCAAGATCGTCATCCTGACGGTCAAGGAAGATGACGATACAGTGTATGAGGCGTTCCGAGCGGGAGCTTTGGGATACCTCCTCAAGACGTCGACACCCCAAGACGTTATCGAGAGCATTCGATTGGCCGACAAGGGCGAAGCCAAGATCACCCCTCGTATCGCAACCAAGGTTCTGGAGGATTTCCGCCGAATCAAGGAAGAGGATGAGATCGACGACTCAGAGATGTACGTGCTTAGTGATCGTGAACAAGAGATTCTTGATCTGGTTGCGATGGGCCTCAGAAATAAAGAGATCGCGACCCGCCTCTGTATCGCAGAAAAGACGGTCAAGAATCACGTGAGGACCGGTGCTTTCGCGTCACCGTTGCGTCATGGCGAAAGCCTCGACATCTCCCCCGAAGACTCCTGCCGCTATGAGGTAGAAGACGGTGAAATCGTGCGCGTGGTGTCGCGTCGTGGGGCGATAGAGGCTCCCGTTCGTATCGTGCGAGGCTTGAGACCGGGCTTGGTCTTTATGACGTTCCACTTCCCCGATGAGATAGATGTAAACCGCCTCACCATCGAGGCAAACGACCCCAAATCGGGAACCGCAGAGTTCAAAGCATCCGCCGTTCGTATTGAGAAAATTCTGTGATAAATGGAATGGGGCGACCCCTCACACAGAACCTTATCCGGGTGATAACGGCATCCATTTGAGGATATACGGAAACCGGTTCTTGCTGAAGCCTCCTAAGCCTACGCAACCCCGTAAAAATTCCCTTGTGAATTTACGTAACCTTTGTTATAATGAACTCATACCACTCTATATAGGGAGATAGTATGTTGCCATCTTATACAAACTCGTTACGCCGCACCACACTCGGTGTAAGCCTTTTGGTAGGAGTAGGTCTGTTGTTTGGCGTAGCAACCTCTCAAGCCAAACAACAGCACAAAGCAAAACACTCCAAACGTACTCACCACACCACCCCGCAAAAAAACACACGGCGCACCCAACCCTTCCCCGCAATCCATACCGTCTCCGGCTTGGAACACTACATTGATAGTACCGAAGAGAAGTACAAAGCGGCGCACCCCAACGAAAAAAAAGAGAAGCATGAAGAGCGCAAAGGGGAAGAGGAAGAGCATGGGCTAGACTACCTAGAGGCTTACCTCTACCGTATGCAGATACGGGCGTTCCCTAATAACAGTGTCGACTGGAGTGCCTACCCCCGTGCCGCCGAACAACGTAATCGTATGCCCCGCGCCCATATCGGCAACGCGGGTTCTTTGGGGAAAGTTAATCCGCACGGAGTATCGGGAAACTGGCAGTTTGTGGGTCCCAATAAATTAGATGTTCCCTATCGCACTTACTACGGAGTGGATAACCTCAACGGGCGTACCAACGCCGTCGCGTTCGCCCCAAACAACCCGCAAACCTACTACATCGGAACCGCCGGCGGAGGTGTTTTGAAAACGACTGACGGAGGAGCCACTTGGAACCCTCTCAGTGACAGCTGGCCCCTGATGCAGACAAGTAGCCTTGCCATAGACCCCTCCAATACCAACATCATCTACGCAGGAACAGGAGACTTCGATGGTTGGGCTGGTAACGGCTTCGGTGTAATGAAATCTACCGATGGCGGAGCCACTTGGACGAACCTCGGTAAAAGCCAACTCAGCGGAACCTCTATCAGCGACATCACTATCGACCCCGAAAATCCGAGTATCATCACCGTAACACAGGGTCGTCCCCCCAACTGGTGGGGCTATGTATGGCGTTCCACCGACGCAGGGGCAACATGGACAAAAGTTATTACCGACCAAGCTATCTATAGCGATCTCTCTATGGGTGCAAAAGATAACTCCGGTAAGCGGTATCTGTACGCGATTGGTGGGCTAAACCCCGGCTCTCTGATATGGCGGTCTGCCGACAGAGGCGCAACATGGACGAAACTCACTACTCCGTTTTCCAACAGCATCTATCAGGGTGGTGTGCGTATCGCCGCCTCTCCCACCGACCCCTCTACCGTCTACGCTATCTCTGGTGACGACAACAAAATTTTCAAAAGCACCAACGCAGGAAACACTTGGACAAACATTACCGGCAGTTTCCCCGGCGGCTACAACTGGTCTCAATCCGAATATGATATACGCCTTACCGTCTCTACACAGACCGTAAACGGTGTTACCAACGATGTGGTCTATGTGGGGCTTATCGACCTCGTACAGTCTCCCGATGGGGGTAAGACATGGCGTTCCATAGGAAACACCTATACCAATAGTGCCATTCTGCACAACGACCAGCATAGCATGGCTATCAACCCCAACAACCCAAACGAAGCCCTTGTGGGATGCGATGGCGGTGTTTTCTATCTTATCTATAAGCCCGATACCAACACTTGGACAATAAAAGGGCTAAACCCGATAGGTAGCACAACCCAGTTCTATCGTATTGCCGTACATCCCACCGACTCCAATATCCTACTCGGTGGTACGCAAGACAACGCCTCTCCTTACTCTAATGGGAACCTCACCGACTGGACAAACCCCGGTGCCGGTGACGGTGGCTTTGCCGCTATCATCGACAGCAATACCCAGTTCAATACGTCGCAAAACCTCTCTATCTATATGACGACCAATGGATGGGCTTCCTCTTCCAGTGTAAGCCCCAGTGTTGGCTCTGATTCTGTAGGGTTCATTGCTCCCATCACCACCTCCCCAGATGGTACTACCCTCTACGCCGGTAGCAACTATCTCTATTCGATGAATGTCTCTACAAAGGTTTGGACGGCACGGCTCGGCAACAAAAAACTGACCACAGGAGTACTGCTTTACATCGCAGTAGCACCCACCAACACCAGTAGAATATATACCGCAGGCTCCGATGGACAAGTTTGGATGACAAACGACAAAGGAGCTACTTGGACGCAAATCAATACAGGCACAACCGCTTTACCCGTCCACTCTGTTACCTCCATTGCGGTACACCCAACCAACCCCAATCAGATATTGGTAACACTCGGTGGGTCGAATACTTCGCACGTCTACCTCTGTTCCGATACTACTGCCGGTGCTACCCGCACATGGACAAATGTTAGCGGCGTAGCGGGAAGTGCCACAGGGCTTCCCGACATAGCCCATCATACCATCGTATACGACCCCGATGCCCCCGATACCACTTGGTACACGGGTTCTGATGTGGGTGCCTTTGTAACCACAGATGGCGGTAAAAACTGGAGCAACGCTACCAACCCGCTAGGCTTACCCAATGTGGAGGTCTCCGACCTAAAAGTTGTTCCCGGTCACTACCTTGTTGCCGGAACCTTTGGACGCGGTATGTGGCGCATTTCGTTGGGAAGTGCGGTTACACCTAGCCTCACCCTTAGCCCCACCACGGTAGTAGGCGGCAAAACAGCAAAAGGAACGATCTCTATTCCTACCGCCGCTGGCACAGGGGGAACGGTAATCAACCTCAGTAGTAGCAACACCAGCGCGGCGACAGTTCCTGCTACCGTTACCATACCCGCCGGCGCAACCACGGCTATCTTTACCATACAGACGCTTGGGGTTGCGAGCTATACCAGTGTCAATATCTCCGCAAACACCTCTAGTGCTACCTCCAAAGTGTCGCTTTGGGTGGTTCCTGCGGCTCCTCTGGCAGTAAAATTCGCGCCGCCTACTGTACCGGGCGGAACCAGTGCTCCCGGAACCGTGCAACTCAATGGCGTTGCCCCCGCTGGTGGGTTGGTCGTCAACCTCTCTAGTAGCGACCCTTCTGTTACCGTACCCGCTACCATCACCGTAGCCAAAGGGGCATCTACCGCGACCTTCACTGCCGCAACGAACCCCGTAGCAACCACTGCAAACGTAACGGTTAGCGCAACGGGCGGAGGTGGCTCCGCAGATGGAAACCTACAGGTTGTACCCTCGTCACCGCTTACTTTAACGCTTACCCCCATTAGTGTTGTGGGAGGCGCGACTGCAAAGGGCAAGGTTACGCTCTCTGGTAACGCACCTACCGGTGATGTTGTGGTATCTTTGGCTACGGATAGTGCCAATGCTACGGTTCCGATGTCCGTTACCATTCTCGCAGGCTCCAGTTCGGCAACCTTCTCCATAACCACAGTGGGGGTATCTACACCTACCAATGTCAACATCTCTGCTTCTGCAAACAACACCTCTGCACAGGGGACACTCACTCTACAACCCGTCATCCCTGTCTCGGTAATCTTTACTCCCACCTCCGTTGCAGGTGGTAGTACTGCAAAAGTAGCCGTCGTACTCAGCGCGGTTGCCCCCGCAGGGGGAGCGGTAGTCACCCTTACAAGCGGAGACGGAAGCGTATCGGTTCCTATGACCGTAACGGTTGCCGCAGGTTCTAACAAGGGTTCTTTCATAGCAACTACCACAGCGGTAGGCAGTACCATCAACGTACCAGTGACCGCCTCCCTCAATGGAGCATCGGTAACAGGGGCTCTACAGGTACGCAAGTCCGGAGATACCGCAACCGTACTACCCACTACCTTAGCCCTATCCCCCAAACAGGTAACGGGTGGCATCAACGCAACGGGAACCATTACCCTCTCTGGAAATGCACCCGTAGGCGGGATAACCGTCGCGCTATCGAGTAACTCCGCTAACGCCACCGTACCCGCCAACGTAACAATAGCAGAAGGCTCTTCTAGTGCAACCTTCGGGATTGTCACTACACCAGTGGCTACCGATACTGCCATAAGCATCTCGGCAAGCGCACAAGGCGTTACCGTCAATAACACTCTTACGGTACTCGCACCGCGCCCTGCCTCTCTTGCGGTCAAACCTACGGTTGTGGTAGGAGGAAGTGCCGCCAAAGCGACGGTAACGTTCACGGGTGCGATTCCTGCGGGTGGTCTTCCGATGACGGTTCAAATCGGTAAGGACACACAGACCATCAACGTTGCACAGGCAAGCACCACTGCAACCTTCAACGTACCTACGCCTTCCGTACCAGAGACCAGCCCACTTCAGGTATCGGCAACCCTAAGCGGTAGCACGGCAACTGCGACTATCTCCCTAGTACCGTCGGGTGGGTTTAGCCTTGGCTTCAATCCCACTGCGGTAACGGGCGGTAACAAAGCGACGGGAACCATAACCCTCGTTGGTAAAGCCCCTGTGGGTGGACTAACCTTTTCCCTCAGCAGTGCCGATACCGCAACGGCAACGGTTCCTGCTACTGTCACGGTTTTGGAGGGGGCTACCACCGCGAACTTCACCATCAAGACGCTCTCGGCAACCGCCGACAAGTACGTCAAGATAACCGCAACACAAGGGGGTATGGTTGCCGGAGGCTCTCTACTGGTAACTACCGCTAAGGTTGCCTCCGTTACCTTCGACTCCTCTACGGTACAGGGAGGAAGTGGTCTTAATGGAACCGTTACCCTAGACGCAAATGCCCCCGCAGGAGGTATTACCGTTCAACTGAGCAGTAGCAACGGTGCAGTTACAGTTCCGGCATCTGTTACCATTGCGAAGGGAAGCAAAACGGCTACCTTCACCATTACCACCAGCCTCGTAGGGTTTAACACGGCGGTACAGGTAACGGCAACGGCGAACAGTTCAAGCGCGATGGGTACGCTAACCCTAACCCCGTAGAAAGGCGCAGAGTATGTTCAAACAGACGTATCGTGGCTTTACGCTCATTGAACTGCTTGTGGTCATCGCAATTATAGCGATACTCGCGGCGATTCTCTTTCCTGTATTTTCACAGGCGAGAGAATCTGCCCGCAAGACCACCTGCCTCTCGAACACTCGTCAGATAGGCATGGCAACCCGCCTCTATATGCAGGATTACGACGATAGATTCCCTCAAACCAAAGCCTTTACTACCTCTCAGCCGCAAATAGACGACGCGGATGGGAGTAAAGAAGACCCAGACCTAGGCTCTATCTTCGACTTTATCCTGCCCTACGTAGGAGACAAAAAGCAGAACCGCGATGACCAGTTTCGGCAGGGGCTATATGCTTGCCCTTCCGACCTTGCCCCGTTCGATGAGAACTGCCCCAAAGTCTATCATCCCGGTGGACCTAACGTTATCTCGTACATGGTAAACGGTTATTTTGTCTTTGGCTTAAACGATGCAAGGCTGGAAAAATCGGCAGAGACGATTATCTATACTGAACGGCGAAGCCGCAAAGTACAGGAGATACCGCCCTTCTGCGACGACATCTATCACCCTTGGTTCAACCCACTCATCAACCCGCAAACTCCCGACGGGTATAACGAGATGGACGAAACCACTGGTGCGCTCGATGCTACACGCCATCAGGGCGGATCCAACTACACCTTCTCCGACGGACACGCCAGTTGGAAACGGTTCTCGCAGACGTATAGCCCGCCTAAAGTCGATATGCACACTCCGTAGCAAGACGATACCGTTATGAAATGAGGGGACTGTGTTTTGTACACAGCCCCCTCACTCTTTTGCCTTGTTATAGGCGAAACTACCGCTCTTTCATTATCTGAATCATCGAAGCCAATGCCTTAAACTGGTTCTTGCTCGTTTCGTATACCCACTCCCAAGTCTCGTCGTTAAAGCCTAGCCACTCATTGACTTTAGGATTCATCTCCGGGGCAAGTGCGTGAGGAGTTGCCGCGTATCCTATCTCCCAAGCGATACAGTCTGCGGCATGAATTAGCCAAGCCCACTCCTTAAACTCCTGCGAGACGTTGGCAAGATGGTGCGAGCCAATCATGGTAACGAGGTGTGGAGGAAAACACCACTTCTCTGCGATATTGCGCCCTACGTAGGCATGGTCTAGCCCCAAAATAAGTTGTTCTGCCACACAGCAGTGCTTCTCCTCTTTATCGGCATACGCCATAACCACCGCATACTGCACGGGGAAGTAGCAGTCCAGAAAGAGTGTCCCAATATCATGGAGTAGCCCTCCTATAAACGCCTCTTCTGCCGCCGACTTCATCTGCAACATCCGCTTCTTTGCGATGGTCTGCGCGGTAACAGCCACCGCTACCGAGTGCTCCCAAAACTTCTCGCGATATAAGCCATAGGGAATGGATTTCCCCGAAAAAGCGTTGAGTGCGGAGACTCCCATAACAAGGTTTCGCACCGTATTAAAGCCGAGTATCATCACTGCTTGCGTAATAGTACTCACCTTTTTGGGAAGTCCATAGTAGGCAGAGTTTACAATACGCAAGACTTTGGAAGCCAGCCCTTGATCCATGCGTATCAGGTTGTTTAGCTCCTCTGCGGAGGTGCTAGGGTTGTTGATAGAGCGCATTATCTGAACTACTACCGCCGGCAAGGGAGGCAAATCGGTTAGTCGTTTTTCTATGGCGTGTAGGCAGGCACTGCGGTCTACCCTCACGCTTCGCGTTTCTGTTAGCATGGTACACGTATATCTTTCCAGAGCCTTCTAGGGGTATGCTACTACATTGCGGCTCTCTACCGCAAACTGGATAAGACCATTGATGTCTACAATAAGCCCTACCCGACCATCTCCAAGAATGGTCGCGCCCGATATGCCGGGAATGTCTCCTATGAAACTTCCCAACGCCTTAATAACTATCTCTTGCTCTCCAATCAAGCGGTCTACCAAAAGCCCCACTTGTTTTTCGCCGTAGCCCACCACCACGAGGAAGTGGCTACTCGTCTCCGCTTGGGTAGCAGCTACCGTATCTCTTTGTGCAAGCGTCTTTTCTGCGGGGGTCATAGCCCCCTCATGTGGAAAGACCTTTGCCATACGGATAAGAGGCAGGGTTTTCCCGCGCTGTAGTATCACCTCATGGTGTTGTACCTCATGTATCTCAGACGACTCGATTTTAAGGGTCTCTATCACTGCTGTAAGTGGTAGTGCAAAGACACCCTCTCCCACCTTTACCAGTAGTGCACGGATAATTGCCAAAGTGAGGGGCAGTTTCACCTTAAAGCGGGAGCCGCGCCCTAGCCTACTATCTATACTAACCGTGCCCCCTAGTTTTTCGAGGTTGGTTCGTACAATATCCATACCCACTCCGCGCCCCGATACATCCGATAACTCTTTGGCGGTACTTAACCCCGACGCAAAAATAAGGTTAATCGCTTCGCTATCCGAAAGGCGATTTGCCCCCTCTACCGAGAGCATCCCCATCTGAACGGCTTTATCGCGAAGGCGTTGCGGGTCGATTCCGCGTCCATCGTCTTCAATCTCAATCACCACATGGTTCTCGGCATGGTAGGCACGAATCCACACATTTCCTTGGCGCGTTTTACCCCGTACTTCGCGCTCATGGGGCATCTCAATCCCATGGTCGAGGCTGTTGCGTAGCATATGGATAAGTGGGTCGCTAATCACCTCAATAACCGAACGGTCTAGTTCAGTCTCTTTCCCCTCTATCACGAAGTTGATGTCTTTACCTAGTTTTTGTGAGATGTCGCGAACCATACGCGGGAACCTATTAAAGACGTTTTCGATAGGAAGCATACGCGCCTTCATCACTTCGTCTTGGAGTTCGTCGGTAATACGCCCGATATGTGCCGAAGTCTCGTTTAGGCTCTCCAGCAAGGTACTGGCGTGGGCATTTTCACTCAGTTTCATTCCCAACTGAACGAGGCGGGTACGGTCTATCACCAGCTCCCCAATAAGGTTAATGAGTTTGTCTAGGCGGGTAACATCTACCCGGATAGTTTGGCTCTGTTTTGCTTGAGCGGCGGGTGTTGGTGCGTTAGAGGCGGCTACCGTTTCTTGGTAGGGTGTAGCCATAGCGGATTCTGTTACGACAGGCTTTTCTACTGGTGTCTCGGCTTGCCACTTAGTAACCTGTACTGCCTGTACTTCCGAAACGCGGTTTACCGCTTTGGATATATCTTCGGGGTCGGATTGGGTGGTAAACAGAATCTCAAAGCTGTCTTCAAACTGCTCGTTTTCTATGCCCTCCTCATCTGGGTTCAGCGCGATAACCGCCCCCAACGTCTCTAAAGTTTGTAGCACCATGATAGCGCGTATCGACTTCATCATGCACTCGGAGGAGAGCGTTACCTTAATGTGATAGGCGGTGAATTCGGAGGAGAGTGCTTCTTGTAACGTCAGGGTTTGCTCATCCGTGAGTACGATATTAGAATCGCTTGCAGATACCTCTACTCCTTTAGAAAGTACATTGCCTCCATTGCCCTTATCCAAAATAGCGCGTAGGGCAGAGGTTTGCCGAGACGAATTAAAAGTGGTATCTCCTGCCTCTGCAATTTCGTCCTTCATCTGCTTGAGCGCGTCTAGCCCCTGAAAGAGTGCGTCTACCATCGGAGGCGTAACGGAGAGTTCTCCCTGCCGCAACTTGTCCAGAATGTCTTCCATCGCATGAGTGAGGTCGCCCATAGTCATAAAGCCCATCGCTTTGGACGAGCCTTTGAGGGTGTGGGCGGCGCGGAAGATACGCTGGAGCAGTTCCGGCGAAGTCTCTTTTTCCAGAGCAAGAAAGTCCTGCTCCATCAAATCCATCTGCTCTTGCGCCTCTTCCAAAAAGACATTGTGAAATTCGCTCATATCCATCTGCATAGAAGACCTCTCTCGATACTTATGCCGCTTGCTTAATCGCAGGTACAGTTAGGATTTGGGATAGATTTAACAGGATAAGGAGACTATCTGCTACTTTGCCAACGCCTCGAATATAATCGGTATCAAGATTGGTAATCAGTTCAGAAGGGGGTTCTACCTCTCCGCTCTGTATCTTCACTACACCCACCACATCGTCTACTATCATCCCAACTGCGCTCTCCGCCTGCTCTACCACAATCACCCGTGTAGCCCGGCTTGCTTCGGCAGAAGGTAGCCCCAAACGCTTTCTTAAATCTAGGATAGGAATGATTTTGCCGCGCAGGTTTATCACTCCAAGTATATCCTGAGAAGTGTGTGGGATATGGGTAATCTCGGGGAGCAAAATAATTTCGTTGATAGCCGAGATGTCTACCGCGTAGACCTCATTGGCAAGGTGGAACGCGACCAGTTGGCTCTCTTGTGTCTCTTGTTCTAGGACGGCGGTACTCATAGTGCTTTTCGCTCCAAAAGGGAGATGGATTTGGGTTCGGGTTATTTTCGGCACGAGAACGGGTAAACTTTAGAGACAGAAAGAGAGGAGAGGCATAACGAATGCGAAAAGGATTTGTGGGGCTATTAGGTTGTGGGGTACTGTTCGGTATGGGTAGCACACTACCCGCCAAAGCGCAGGTAACTGCTTCGGGAGGGGGCTATCTGTTTCGCCGCAAACTGGACAAAGGAGCGACCTTTACCTATGCCATGACCGCCGTTACCAAATCTTCGGGGCTTCCCAAAATGCCCCAAGGTCCCGATATGTCCAACGTAAAAATAACGACAACGGTCACTATGAAGGTGAAAGAAGTTACCAACAAAAGCGCAAAATTAGAGATAACAACCTCCGATATCCTAATGAACGGTAATAAGGTACAAGACGGACGAAAAGCCGAAGAGGAGATGGGAGAGCGTGGGCAACGCAAAGCCGGAGCTGGTACAGGGCAACCTGGTGAGGAGATAGAGTATCCCGAAAAACCGATTAAGGTGGGAGATACTATTCCTATTAAACTAGGGGCACTAGGCGAAGCGAAGATGCGCTTTGTAGGCTTCAAGCCCTTTAAGGGTAAAAACGCGGCTCTGTGGCAGATGCCCCTAGATAGTAGTATGGTTAAGAGACCTAAAAACGACAAAAACCCCGTTCCTAGTATCAAGGGAAGTATTAATACACTCATCTCTATGGAAGATGGCTGGCCCCTCTCTACCACAGTGAACACAGATACGAGTATGCAGATAGATAAGGGCAGTCAGAAGATGACTGCCAAAACGACCTCGACGATTATTAGGCAGTAGGGCGCGTTACCGTTTCACCCCTGCCTCTACCCCTTTGAGTAGGGTCGTTCCAAACGTCTCTCCGTAAAAGCACATACTCGCCTCGTACTTCCCTGCCCGATACTGCGACGGTGTAACACAGTACGAAAGCCACTCATTCGAGAGAGCGACAACGGCGGGCAGACGGAAGCCAGCTTGCTTTGCGTGTGCCTTCGCTGTCAAGCCAATATCGCCCGTAGGTTCGCAAGGAAAGCCTATCAGAAGCAAGTCGCCCACCTGTATAAAGGCGAGGTGCGTTTTGGAAGGCATAAGGGTATGTACTAGCTCTTTCGCCTGTGTAAACGTGGCTCCTAGTTGCGCGGCGGCGGCGATAAACAGCCCACTCGGCTTGCGCTCTGGGAGTTCCACTTCCTGCAACCAAGAGCGAACCGTTCCCTGTTGGGAGGTTGTGGTCTCTTTAAGAAGGCGTACTGCAACCTCCGCGACCTTGCTTCCATACGACTGTATCCGCGCTTTGGGAGTCTCTCCCTCTGCGCCTTGCGTGGTACAGTCTCCTTCCGCCCCGTTCAAGAAGAGGCATACGCCCCCAAAGGTTCGCTCCACTTCGGCGGTCATTACGCCGCACCAGTCCGGTGAAATTTCCATCATCACATCGTCGTAGAGGGTGGGGTGCGCCGCGAAGTTACATATCTCCGCAATCGGTGCGCCGTTGGGGGTAGTAACTCGCAGTACCGTCATATCCCTATCTACCGTAGGGTCTCCACGCCGATTCCGATTCAGGTTCTCCGTTTTTTGGGCGCGGCTACCGAACTTGGCAGGGGTGCGTTGCTTATCGGCAGAGAGAATCGCCTGTGCGATTTTATCGGCGGTAAACGCAAGCAGAGTCGGGTTGAGGCGCGTCCAACCTTTGAACTCGAAACGGTTTTCGGAGTGCATGGCAAGGGGGTCGGGGGCGGTATGCGTGTGGGTAGCCGAAAGAAGTAGGTTTTCAGCGGTCAGGTCACAGCCCCCCGATTGGGTTCTTTTTAGGACTTCCGCTTTAATACTTGCGGGTAGAAAGCAGAGGTCTACCGAGACGATACCCACCTTATGCGTCCCCGAAGCGATTACTAGCGCACGGGCGAATATCGGGCTATCCACCCCCGTAGCAGGGGCATCTTTTCGAGCGGCATAGCCCCCCAGTGGGACGCGCATCGCTTTTGCATCGGGGGTTATCTCTACACGGGCGGCTCCTGCGGTGAGTTGGGCGGAGGCGGGTAGCCCCCCCAAAAGTAGGGCGAGGGCGATTAGAACAGATTTCATGCGTTTTCTCGTTTCACTTGCAAACCCGTAAAGTCGAACTGAAAAGGTATCACCCGCGCCCCTGCAAGAGAGAGTGCGTCGGAGAGTGCAGACTGGCATCCCTTTGCGGCACAAAACAGTAGGCATCCTCCGCCTCCTGCCCCGCACGCCTTTCCACCGATACTCCCCGCCTCCTCTGCAATCTGAAAAAGTGTCTCTATCTGTGCGTTGGTGACAGAGGGGTCAAGGGCTTTCTGGTTCTTCCAGTTTTGGCTCATTATATCCGCAAACGCCCCCATATCCCCGTCTAACAACGCGGTTCTGATATGAACGGCACACTCTCTAAGCGCGTAGAGAGCGTTTACCGTCTCTGGTACGCCTCTCCGAAACGCCCCCCAAACGTTCTCGTGGATGTTGCCCGAAAGGCGTGGTTTACCCGTATAGCAGAGCACCAGCCTACTCTCTAGTTCCTGCACGAACTCTGAGGTGGGGTTCAGGCGTTCCACCTCTACCTTCTCGCCAAACGTCATGGAGTTGAAGCCACCAAAGGCACTGCCGTACTGGTCTTGCTTGCCACCCAGGATACCTAGCATCTCCTCTAGTTGGTACGCCAGTTCTGCAATCTGAGCGCGGTCATCATCCGAAACAATCTGCGACTTCACAAGGCTCAACCAGACCACATTTAGCGCGGAAGAGGTTCCCAATCCCGACCCCGATGGTAAATCCGAATGATACTCCACGCTCAAGCCTTCGCGCTC